>CANFNX010000142.1 GCA_947448495.1 Bacteriovoracaceae bacterium
GATTGATTTCTCCCAGTTCAATGGACTTAAGCATCCTTTGAAGTGCTGGCCGTTTTGTATCCTTGGCCGAGAGACCATCTTCAACAAAAACACCTACAACTTCACCAAAATTTGAAACTCGATTCTTGGCCTCAACCTCATAACGAAGGCGCTGCTCTTAGTTTTTGATTGTTCCTTCTGGATTAGCATGAAGTCCCTGCTCTTCCGTAGAGCAGCGGATGTAAAAAGCGATTCTAAATTGTTTCATCAAGCAACCTCACTTTGAATTTGAGGTTCACCGATTCATTGAGTAAAGCTGAAGAGATTCTTTGTTGTTGGCGGTAGTGATCGTATAAGATCTCTGCCGCTTCTGAAAGTATTTTCTTGTAAGCTTTTTTTGAGATAACTTTTTGATATTCAATTACTGATTCTTTTTTATAACGGTCAAAACAACTTCTTTTTTTCTGGTTCGTACGTTCTCCTTTTGGGCTTAGTAAAAAAATAGCGATATCTGCACTTAATCAGAATTTATAAGTGCAGTTTTTTTTAAAATCTTTTTATAATTAGTGACTTAGAATTTGCCCCGCTCTTTTATCTTCCTAGAGACTCTAGGAGGCATTGGGTAGGGCATTTTGAATAAAAATTGTAACTTAATTGAGGCTTATACTTTTACCGTCTTGCCTCGTAAAAGTTACAGAATCTTTACTTTCAAGAAACTCAGCCAAGGTGATATAAAATATTTTTGGTGCTCTGTTTTTGATATAAATTGCCTCAATCTTTTTTAATTTCTTTATGAGACTTTTATCTTTGCAGATATAAATCAGATACACTGGCCCATTATAATAAAGACTCCCTATCTTGTCTAAGTAGCGACTTCTGGACTTTGCTGAAGATTCATATTCAACTCCGATGTAAAGTGGATTCGCATCACCTCTTTGTAACATTATCCCTGCATCACATTGCAATTTCTGAAAAGGGATAAGATCTTTTTCGGTTCTAAAATCCTTATACGTTTGAATTTGATTTTCAGTAAAGTATTCCTTCACATCGCTTTTACTCATGAGAATATTTCTAATATCAACTAGAGTAAGATCATGAGCAACGGAGTTACTCCGAAAACGATTTTCGCAAAGAAGATCACGGATGTTTGCCTTGATATTTTTTTCTCCTTTTTTTGTAACTTCGAAGGCATAACTCTGATCTCTCTGTCGGTCTGTTGGCACAACTTGAAGGAATTTTTTCTCTAGATACATTTGTAGTCTTTGATAACAAGTGGCATGACGTGTTTTAAATATGTCCCTGTTAATTTGTTTTGTGGTCGCCACTTTACACGCATGGAGATATTCGAATAATTGAACATCTCTCTTCATAATAATCAGTGCTGTCATTAAATTTTTGTTACTCCTTTTTTAAAAGACAAATGATCCATCTGAAACCTGTATTTGATTTCCTCCTTTTATAAAAATCTTAGTGAAATATTATGATTGAAAGAGGGCGTGGTGATACGCCCTCAAAACTAGAAAATATTAAGCAGTCTTCTTAAATGTGAACGAAATATCAAGAATCCATGCAACTTTGGCCAAAAAATCTAAACTTACTTCTCCAACTAAACCAGACTCCATGCGAGCAATAGCTGGTTGCTTAGTATCAAGCATTTTTGCAAGTTCACCTTGAGTTAGTCCTTGGTCATTTCTGGCCTTTGTTAATTTGGCAATGAGCTTCTTTTTCTGTTTAACTAGCTCCATGTCTACTTCTGAAAGACCTAGAAAAGAACCAAACTCCTCAGCATTTTTAAACTTTTTATTTTTCATTCAATACTCCTGACTCTCGTTTTTAATAAGTCGATTGTCTTTTTATCTATCGCCTGCTTCTTTTTCGATGCCGCATGAATAATGTAAATCGCATCACCTATTTTTATAAAATAAAAGACCCTAAACTCCCCACCTTTTCCAGAAAGACGAAGTTCATGCAACCCCCTCACAATTGTTGGCAGGGGTCTAGAAATTGGCATTCCAAGAGACTTACCTTGGGATAGTTCATCAAAGAGGGAGTAAATATCTTGCATCAACTCCTTAGGCCCATCCTTCAACTCATTTTCAGCTTGCCTCAGAAGAACAATTTCCATACCCCATCCTATAACAAATCCGTTATATTTTCAATATGACAAAAAATTAGTATGAAAACCCTACTAGCTGACTTTTTGCTTGTATGGGAACAACTTAAATAGCTCTACGATTTTAAGGGATTAGTAGGACTTGATAATTTCATATCCTACCACTCACTGGTGGCCCAGTGGTATGGGAAAATCTTTATTTCAAAAATTTTAACCTTCTACTATAGAGGGACAGCATCAAGAAATTAATTTTACCAAACCTGAAAACAGTAACTTAAATAGTCTTGCCTGTCGTTACGACCATGAAAAACACTCTACTTTTTCACATCTAATTATTTGTAATTACTTAAATCTTTAATTTTTTACTCAGCATTTTCCAAGAAAACAAAAATACATACTTTTGTATATACAGATTAAATGTCATATAGATACCTATGAAAATCCCAAAGAAGAAATCAAAGAAAGAACTTGAAGCAGAGGCCACAAGATGGATTAAAGCAGGAAAGTTGAAAGAGTCATCAGAACCCCTGGCCTTAAGCACCCCTGTAAGTCCTGAGGAGCATCGACGACTCTTAGGACTGGGGAACAGGAAGGCTATTTCAATTCGTATTCCTGAGAACGATCTTGAAGCGATAAGAAAGATCGCTAAAATCAACGGCCGTAAGTATCAACAGCTCATCGTTCTAGCGGTGCAACTTTACGTCGATAACTATTATCGACAGATTAAAGCTAGAAATAAGAAGATGCAGGATTACTAGGGGCGTCCATTTTTTCGACAGCCTGAAAACCCACCTTGTAATTTCCTCACGAAATCACCTGTGCCCACTTTAAACTGATAGTATTCCACCATTAACACAAACAGATTCTGCCCAAAAGGCGAATCGAAAACATTCATTTGTTAAGCGAGGTTATTTGTGAAAAATTTTCTGATGGTACTGATCTTAATTGGATTTAATGTGAGTTTTGCAAATGAATTACAATTTGCAAAGATTCAAGAGCGTGGAACCGAAAAAGAAATTATTTTGTATAAAACGGAGTCATCGATGCTGTTTTACTCGGTTGATGGCGAAGATCGTAAATTATTAAAAGAAGTCAGTATTGAAAGGGAAGCTGATAACATCGTTATTAGTGGCGATAGTAACAAGTACAGTTTTAAAGTTTTCAAGAGAATGAAAAAAGCCTCAGGCAAATTTTATAAATGGTGTTGGACTGAAGAAATTTATCATGACACATACACGAGAGACACACCTGCGACATTTGGACTCAATATATTAATCGTTGGGGTCATCCCAACCATGGCGTTATGTGCCGCTGTGCCTGCAGCACCTTTCTTACTTGGAGTCGCATTAACACCAATCGATGCGATCATAACCGGCAGCGATCATCTGTTTGATAAAGAAAACATCGCTCTCCGAAAATTTCAACAACTTTTAAAGGGGAAAAGCTCGAAAACGAGCCCAGAAGTTTTTGAAATTCTTGAACGAAAGATTGCTGAAATTTAAATATTAATAACTGCCTGGAGATAACACATAAAAAAGCCAATCAGGAGAATATATGAATAGATTGATAATGGTAGCATTATTAGGTTTAACACCCCTGTCTATTTGCGCACAGGTCATTACAGGAGTGGAAAAACTTCCAACACAAAGAGACATTATAGAAAAACCTAAATATATTGAAAACTCTAAGTTTATTTCAAGCTTTGCTGAGGAAGCGCTCTACCAGTACTCAGGGGATATAGATAACGATTAGAAGCTAAAAGGATTAGCGGAAGAAAGTTGCAGAAAAACAAAGGAGTGACTTGAAACACGTTTCCAGGTCGCACTAGAGATCAATACACACTCTGAATATTTGAACTAAGAATTCATATCAAATCTAAGGCAATGGCATCAAAACCATGGCCTTTCAATTTTCCGAATTTTAATGCGATAGTTTCAATTGGGTCTTTGTCATTTTCTGGGTGAATCCTGAAAGCTTGCTTGACCCTTGGGATGCCTTCTTTAAAGTTGCTAAACGGACTTCTCCGGCGAAGAGAGGGAGAAAGCTTCCCATCATGCTGACTGCAATAGCTTGTCTAATAAAGCTCATAATAGCGTTTGTTAATTGTCCCATGGCTTACTCCTTGGTGCCTTGTTGATAAAAAGTTTTAAACCTAGGCTCATTTTTTAACTTCCAGAGATAACCCTTAACGGTTTGCTCTCTGAGTCCAAAAAACTGAGCTAAAGACTTAATACTTTCACCACCTAACAAGCGCTTGTTTGCCAACAACACAAAATCAGTATTCGCTTTACAATAATGAGTCAGGTAAACTCTTGTTATTATAAACCGTTGCGTTTCTACTAGTGATAGCAGTGGCCCACCACTTTCTTCTCTCTCCAGAAATTCCTGATTCTTCCGATAAGTCTGTTATGAAGACCCTGATCCTTCTGACTCTTTTTCTTTCTTCCTCCGCATTTGCCATCAAAGGTGAAACTATTGATGGTCATGATCTCTCCTCAACTTGCAAGCTGACCTTTTATGTGAAACAAGAAGCGAAAGTCTTAGTGGGAACTTGCACGGGAAGTTTTCTGGGAAATAAAACATTCATCACCGCCGAACATTGCTTCGAAGACGTCATGAAAAACCAGGAACTCAATCATAAAAAAGAAATGACTCAAACTTCATTCTTCACGTGTCCGGGTTCTGATAAAAGATATGAAGTCACAGATTTATTTCCCATGAAAAACAGTGGGCTTGATGAGCTACAAGATATGGCACTGATGAAAGTTAAAACTGAAGTTGCCGCCAAACCTATTTCGTTACCGAAGTCAGAAACTGCTTTGGAAGAGGCCCTCAAGAATAAAGAGAGTTGCTACATAAGTGGTTACGGCCTAGATAACCAAGAAAAATATGGAGTCTTAAAGACTGCAAGACTGGCCGAAGTGGATAACCACCCGCTGGATATTTTCGGCTACGGTTCAAGTCATCGCGTGAGGCTCAGTCAAAACTATGCTGATCACGGAGATTCTGGAGGCCCTCTTTATTGTGAAACTCCTGCGGGAACTATCCTGATTGGCGTTGTTCATGGGGGAGTAAAAGGGGTTAAATTCAGTGATATTGAAAAACTCTCCACTTCTCTAGATTGGATCAATTTCCATCGAGATCATGTGGTGACGAACGAAGATCTCTTTAAACTCGTGAATAGGGCAAGCTCCATGTGTAAATCTCTTCAAGAGTGTTCTGAAGCCTTGAAGAAAATCAATCAGCTCACGGCC
The DNA here is from genome assembly GCA_947448495.1 of Bacteriovoracaceae bacterium. Lineage (GTDB taxonomy): Bacteria > Bdellovibrionota > Bacteriovoracia > Bacteriovoracales > Bacteriovoracaceae > Peredibacter. Next base: position 5,347 of record CANFNX010000142.1, read on the forward strand.
GACACTGATAAAATTATGGTTGAGTTATTAAAACAGACAAATGATCAGCGAACAGAAATTATCTATCACGGAGAAAAGAGTGACGTAAAACTCAAAGATCTCTGGAATGAAATGATTAAGCAGTGGGAAAAGAACGACTGCTTCAATAAGCTCTATCCGTAATCCTCTGGCCCCTTAACTTTTATAGCATTTGAGAAAACGATTCCACATGATCTCTGGATCACCAGTATAGCCGATACTAAAGCGCAGTAGGCCCTCGGCAAGTCCCATTTTTTTCCTTTCATCTTCCGGAATCTCACTGGATGTACTTTTAGCTGAACAGCTCATGAGAGTTCGGGAAAAACCAAGCGAAACGGCATAGAGACCAAATTTTTCATTTTGTAATTTCTCCGCCAGCACTCTGGCATCATCTGCGGTTGGACACTCTAGAGTTAAGACTCCACCATGCCCGACAGACTTCGCCCCATAATGATTCAGCAACTCATGTTGAGGATGTTCAGAGAGTCCTGGGTAAATAACCGTCAGGCCTTCTTCTTTCATCTTCTTGGCCAGATAAAGCGCCATTTTTGAGTGGCCTGCCATACGAATCCCCAAATGATCCATGCGAAGATAAAGCTCGTGGGCGACTCTTGGATCCATCACTGGCCCAGTCAGCATAACCGAGCCATGATTCACATCAATGAGTGATGAAATAAATTTTTGATCAGAGCAGATAGCACCTGCAATGAGGTCGCTAGAGCCAGAAATATATTTTGTGCATGAATGAACCACAATATCGGCCCCATACTGCAGTGGCTGCACAATCATCGGCGCAAAAGTATTATCTATAATAAGCTTTAGGTTGTGATTCTTACAGATGGCCGAAAGACCGGACAGATCACAAACCGCGAGGAGAGGATTGCTCATGGTCTCAGCATAAATGACTTTCGTTTTTGGTGTTATCGCAGCTTCAACCGCTTTGAGGTCAAGAATATCCACAAAGGAAACATTTATCCCTCTCATTGGGAAAATGTTTTTAAAAAGGGCGTAGCTGCCACCATAGACTGTTTGCGAGGCAATCATATGACCTTGGCCATGAGACTCATTATGAAAGACTTGCTCGATCGAGCACGCAATCGCCGCCATCCCACTGGCCACACCCAGAGCTGCTTCAGCACCTTCCATCGCTGCCATTTTTTTGCCAAAAATATTCACCGTAGGATTTGAGTGACGTGAATAAAGGTAGCAGCCCTGAAGCTCCCCTTGGAAGGTTCGCTCCATGTCTTGAGGATCCAAAAAGGTTGAAGTCGCAGCGACGTCTATGACCGGAACGACTCCGCCTTCCTCGCCAAAATGTTGAACGTCTCTTATCGCCTGCTCAGGATTTATTTTTTTCATGGGGCCATGCTAATGAAAGATGAATCAAAACGATAGACGCAGCGGCTCCAACCTCTAGAGATATTATGTTTACATGTTTTTTAGGGGTGAATAGCCTACAACGATGAGTAAATACATCGCTTTATTCAGTCTGATCTTTCTTGTGAACAATTGTGGAGGAAGAGATATTTTCAACAGCACTATCATTTCAGAACTTATCGGTACCTGGAGAGGCTGCGTAACACCTTCCCTACCAACGAACACATCTATTTCAAGTGCATTTTTTAACCTCAGTTTTGATGAGCAAGGTGGTTTTCTTGGGTCCTACAGCTTTTATCCGACGAGCGATTGCAGTGGTGACCCACAGGTAACAGCGGATCAATTGGTTGGAACATTCTCCCTTGGAAGTTCCAGCCTTCAGGTGGCAGATGCGATTGAACTCCAAATCACTATAACCAGTTGCACCAGCGCAGGAGGC
>CANFNX010000143.1 GCA_947448495.1 Bacteriovoracaceae bacterium
GTCTTTTAAATAACCATCATTTTCTCATCGATGGGAGAATTTGGAAATTGAGTGACCCCTTAAATTCAGATTTAAAGCGCTAAAAGAGCTACATTCTTTCCGGGGCTTCGATTCCGAGTAAGGAAAGACCTTTTTTCAATGTCAGTGCAGTGGCCTTGGAGAGCATGAGTCTTGAAGAGCGAATCGGCTCCTCTGAAGAGCCAACTGGACATTCGGCATAGAAACTATTGTAGGCCCGAGAAAGGTCATATAGATAAGCTGTTAAAGTTGAAGGTTTATATTGCTCTGTTGCCTGTTGAACCACGTGATGAAAATTCATCAAAAGTGCAACAAGATCTTTTTCTTGGGGCATATCAAGTTTTAAGTCTGAGGCTTTCGGCGCACCCAATTTGTTCACCATGGAGTTAATTCTGGCATAAGCATATTGGATATAGGGGCCAGACTCTCCGTCAAGCTTTAGCCACTCCTGCATATCAAAGACAATCTTTTTGGCCGGATCGATTCTTGTCATACCGTATTTAATGGCACCTTTGGCGACAATCTGAGCAGTCTTTTCAATTTCCTCTGCTGACCAATCATGAGTGTAGCGAGCAAGATATTGCTCTTTAATCATCTTCACCATATTTTCAATCAAGCTTTGAAGAGGGATGATGTTGCCTTTACGTGAACTCATGGCCCCATCTGGTAGTTCCACGAAATCATATTGCAGATGCTGGCATTTTTTGGCGTTCTCAAATCCCATGAGCTCAAGCACTTTAAAGACTTGCTTGAAGTGATGCTCCTGGCGCTTGTCCACAACGTAGAGATTTTTTTCGATGTGGTAGTCTTGGAACTTTCTGCGGGCAAGCTCAATATCTTTGGTGGCATAAAGTCCATTCCCGTCGGTTTTGAGCAACATACAGAAGCCAAGTTTGTAGGGCTCTAAATCAACTCCAATGCAACCCTTATCTTCAATGAAAAGTCCTTTTTGATAATACTCTTTGGCGAGTTTTACCGAATCGGAATCGACTTCAGATTCCCAGTACCAGACATCAAATTTAACGTCGGCCCATTTGTAGATATCCGTCATCAGCTCTATAGACCATTGACGAGTTTCTTTCCAAAGCTCGTAAAACTCCCCAGACTTTTGCTCAAGCTGTTTTAAAATAAGGGTCAACTGCTCACGATTATGCGCTTCTTTATCTGTCCCTTTCTCGGCTTCAAGTTTGTTATGGGCCGTCGAGTACATCGCCCCTAACCAGGCGCCCTTTCTCGTTTCAGGGACAGCTTCTTGATTGTGATATTTCATGTACCAGAGGCATTTGGCGACATGGGTTCCCACATCACCTGGAAAAGTAGAGGCGACAATATCAAAACCCGCATACCGGTGGAGGCGAATCAGGGCGTCGCCATAACAAAGATTTCTCATGTGACCAACGTGGAGCTCTTTATGAGTGTTGGGTTGAGAATATTCAATCATGGTTCTTGGCATATTTTCTGATAACTTCTGTTGAAAGAAACTGCCTGATATCAAATCTGGTATAAGCTTGTTGGCGATGAGTGAAAAATCAAAAAAGAAATTTAGATAAGGCCCTATGGCGGCTTTTTTTGTCACAAAAGAAGGTAGTTCAGTCATGATCGATTCAAGAGTTTTGGCCGCCATAGCAGGGTTGGTTTTGGCATCCTTAGCTATAATGAATAGTGGGAAGGCCATATCCCCAGCGTCCTTAGAAGGAGTAGGTCCCAGAAGTGAATAAGTCTTCTCCCACGGGATCTCTAAAGAGAAAGCTTGGTGGATTCCCATAGAAATGGATTTAGCAAGTTCTTGACGGAATTGATCATGATAGCAAAACACTGGTCGATCCTTAATTGATAAGTTAATTCGGACGATACGCTTATTAGATCCTTTAAAGGTAGCATAAAATGCTTCTCAAGTTGATGGTTTTCTCACTAATTCTAACCCCTCTTCTTCATGCTCAGGAAGCTGAGAAAGTTCTTAATGGTTATGATCCTAAGGTGGATATTATTTCTGAGAATTACGAAGCCGGACCCTTTCTCATTTATGATTGTAAAGAAAAGCACTGGACCTGTGTGTTGGAGAGTTATTACCGAGATTGCGAAAAATCTCGCGTAACTGATCACCATGAGAAAAAGCTCAATATGGCCTGTGCTGCCGTTGCAGAATTTCCAACTAAAAAATCCTGCTTTCAGAAACAGCTATTTTTAGTTTCAAAGAACATGGGCACGAAGTTTTGTGTCGGTAAAGATTGGAAAGAAAAAGAGATCGAACTTTAATCAATCTTGATAGATAGTAGTTGGTGTTTACCAATATTTTGAATTGTAAAAAGATCCCCACTTGGTTTGAACCCAACTTTTGTGTAGAAACCCAAGGCTTTTTCACGCCCATTACACCATAAGAGAGTGCACTGGTTTTGCTTGATCACCGGAAACGCCGTTCTTAGCAAGGCAGAGCTTAATCCTTGGCCTTGAAAATCGGGCAAAGTTGCCATACCTCTTAAGCGATACTGATAGGCATCTTCAAAGGTTGGATGCTTTTCAAAATAGAATGATGCAACACTTACCAACTTTTTGTCGACGAATGCTCCAAGATGAAAGGTGAGTTCATCATTATCACCTTGAAAAATGCAATCCTCAATCGTCCCATTAGGGCGAAGCATCTTATGACGGATGGGATAGGTATCTATGGCCTTAATTCTTAAAACTTCCATTGGGTGATGAAGATAATGGTTCAATAGGCCTTTGAAAAGGAATTAAAATAGTGAGACTCTTATCAAATGCTCTAATCCAAGCTTGCCAACCGTTTGAATAAATAGAGAAAAAGCAAGGTTAGGGATGCGTGTTTCTGGACCTCTCCAATCAGTCTTTAGGCCAAGCAAACAAAATTTTCCAACATCTTTTACGATAATTTTCCCTTTTAGATCTTTTAAAAAACCATGATCAAAAGTGAAAGGATAGGTTCCAGCTTTGGTAATTCGAGGAATTTTGAAAGTGAGAACCATGGGAAATGGAAGGAGAGTGTGGTCCATCACAAAATTAACTAATTCATTTTTTTCGTCGTATTCAGACTTTTTGATAAACTCCATATATTGATGATAATTTTCGTAATAAGAAAGTTTTCGCATGGCCCGGTGGCAGTTTCTTGGGTGAACACCTGCAATAAACAACATCATTTGTTGTTCTTTTTCTGTCGGAGAATCCACTTTACCTACTGAAATGACTTCACCTTTTAATAAATCTTCAGTTTGACCTTCTGATGGTGAATAAAAAGGTTTAAGCTCCTCCAAAATTGGCTTTTGGAAAGAATCTGGTAAGTTGACTTTATTTTGTGCCATGGCGAAACGGCAAAAAATAATGCTAAGGGTTATAAGAAAAAATTGATATCTCATCAGTTGACCTATTGTTCTGTCTCCCTTTAATCTTATCCTATTGATTTTTCATTATGCAACTCTAAAGGAGCTTTTGACTATGGCAGTCGGAGAAGTAAAACGCAAAAGTTCGAAGGTCAAAGAGGCCTTAATTGAAAGCAAAGATCAGCGTTGGCACTGTCGAAACCGAGTAACTCTTGTTTTTGGAAGTAATGACATTGAAGAGCTTGATACTTATATCTACACCAAAGATTCCTTAGAATTTAAAACGGTGAAATTCCATCAGGCCAAATCGAAGGCGATTGAAGAGATCCTAGATAATAGTATTGATGAATTCTATCGTGGCCATGTGACTGAGATTCACGTTGATTTATCAGCTGATGGCAAGGTCGTCTCCGTTCAAGACAACGGGATTGGTTTTCCCCTGCCTAAAATTAAAGATGTCTATACTGAGTTTAGAACTGGCTCAAAATTTAAGGATGAAGAAGTTGATGATAAAGGCTTCCTCTACAGAACCCTTGGTCAAAACGGATTAGGGGCTTCTGCGACATGTTTAACTTCGGATTTTTTTAAGGCCACGATCCGACATTATAATTCTAAAAAAGAGCAAACCTACGAATTTATCGATGGCGCTCTCAAGATTAAGAAAACACCTGAAAAGCCTTTTAAAGGACCATCTGGTGTGAGAGTTGAACTCACTTTGGCCAAAGAAGTGTATAAAAATCAAGTCATTGATAAAGAGCTTTTACGAAAAAGAATCATCGATCTTGCCTATAATAATCCTGGTCTTACTTTTTACTTTAATGACGAAAAGTATATGTATAAAAAAGGACTTTTTGAGTTAGCGACTCGAATTGATCCCAACACGGCCCAATTGTTTGGCGATGAGGTGTTTGAATACGAAACGACCAATATCAAGGGTGCTAAAGTTAAGGCAAAGTATGACCTGCACCTTTCACTCTGTTTTGATAAAAAGTCTGATGATAAAGAGAAGATGATCTCTTTTGTGAACTCAACTCCAACCTATGATGGTGGATTCCATCATGATCGAATCAAGCGACTTTTTATTAATGCTGTTAAAGACAAATTAGAAAGAACGGCAAAAAAAGATAAGCTCACTTTGGTTGATAACGATGTTTTGGCAGGCTTTACCTTTATCATAGGTATCGTAATGCCAAATCCTCGTTTTGAATCACAAACGAAGAGAAAACTAGTTCGAGATGCGCTATTAGAAAAGGCTCTTGAAAGTTTTATGGCCGACGGTATCGTTAAATTCATGCGTAAAAACCAAGAGCTTTTAGATCACATTCTTGAGCGAGCTCGCTCCCGTCAGCGTCTCATGGACCTAAAGGATGCCTCGAAGCTTGCTAAAAAAGGTAAAAAGCAAAGAGTAGAGAAACTGCTTGATGCTAATGAAAGAAAAGATCGAACAAAATGTGCTCTTTTTATCTGTGAAGGGGATTCGGCCATTGGTGGTTTACGTTCGGCCCGCGATAAGCTGTATCAGGGAGGAATTGCTCTGAAAGGTAAGCCCATGAATGTCTCTCAAGCTTCTATTAAGGAAGTTCTAGAGAACCAAGAATTCGCTGACATCATGAGTTCAATTGGTTTGGCGATTGGCCAAAAAGTTGATCCTCAAGAATTACGCTATTCGAAGATTGTTTTCTTGGCCGATTCGGATGTCGATGGTGGACACATCAATACGCTTCTCACTAATTTTTTCTTCACTTTCTGGCCTGAGATGTTTGAGCTTGGCATGATTCAAATCGCCAAAGCTCCTCTGTTTGAGGTGATAACAGATAAGGGCACAATTTATTGTGAATCCCCTGATGAATTAGAGAAGTTAAAAAATAGAAAAGACGTCAAAATTAAAGAAATTATGAGAAACAAGGGGCTTGGAGAGATGAGCCAGGAAGCCTTTAAACACGTTTTAAATCGAAAAGATTTTACAAAAATTTCGGTTAAGGACATGAAAGCTTCGAAAAGTATGCTCGAGACTTGTTTTGGTAAAGAGTCCCAGTTGAGAAAAGATCTCCTTATTGATTCAGAAGAGATAGATGTCGATTTAACAAACATTATTGCCGGAAATAAAGCGGCGAAGAAAAAAGCTGCCCGTGAGGCGAGAGCATAATTCATGAAAGATAATCAATCACTCCATTCAATGGCCGCTGTACCTCTAGAGGCCTTAGTTAAAGAAGAATACAGAACCTATCAGATTTATACTCTGATGGATCGGGCGATCCCTTATTTACAGGATGGTCTTAAGCCTTCCCAGCGTCGTATTCTTTTCACACTCTGGAAAAACTCTAATAAGGGTTTAATCAAAGTCAGTTCATTAACTGGGCTTGTGCTCACCCTCCATCCTCATGGACCTGCATCAGTCGAGCAGTCCATTGTGAATTTGGCCCAAGATTATACCTTCTCTAATAACTATCCTTTGATTGATAAAAAAGGGTACTTCGGAGAAAGGATGGAAACTCAAGCTGCTGCTGCCCGATACATTGAATGTAAGCTTGGGAAAGTTGCTGAGTTATTATTGTTCGATGATATGAACCAGGTTGAGATGGTTCCAAACTATGATGAAAAAGTGATGGAACCAGTTGGTCTTTTGCCAAAGTTACCTATCATGCTTTTAAATGGGGCAGAAGGAATTGGAACAGGTTTTTCTTCAGTTATTCCAAGTTTCAATCACGAAGATATCATCAAGTCGATGATCTCTTTTGTTGAAACTGGGAAAATTAAAAAGATTAAGCCTTACTTCCGTTACTACACAGATAAAGTTGACACTGATGAGAAGGGAAGAATCATCACTAAGATGAGCTTCAAGCAAGTTGGCGAGAAAATTTTTATTACAGAAGTTCCTCGTGGTTATGATGCTGCAAAAATCTATCGTCACTTGAATAAGCACATGGATGCTGACTTCTTGAAGGATTATATTGATTCTTCAGTTGATAACGTGATCAATATTGAGCTGATTTTTAAACGAGGTCAGACTCCTTCTCTTGAGGATGTAGAGAAAACGATGGGTGTGATCAGCTCTATCGTGCCAAATTATACCCTCATTACAGAGAAAGGTGTTAAAGTCTTCCACACAGTGGAGGAGATTCTTGAAGTCTTTACTGTACAGCGAGTCGCCGTCACAAAACGTCGCTACGAACTTTTGATCAAGGATTACGAAGATCGCTTGATGAAAAATAATGAAATCATTCGCTTCATTAAAGAAAAGCATTACGCGATTGCTGAAAAGAAAGCGAATCGCAAAGACTATATCGATTATCTTTCTAAGCAAAAGTTTTTCTACGCTGAGTATCTTGCAGATATGGCGATCTATCGTATGACTAAAGAGGAAGTGGAGAAACGACAACTTCTGATTAAAGAAGAGACAAGTGCATTAGCGGAATTTAAAAGAGTTCTTAAGTCACCCGAGCTTCTTAAGAAGAAGCTTATCGATGAGCTTGAGGATGTTGGGAAAAAACTCTCTGCGATTATGGACGATAAAGAGAAAGAGAAGAAGAAAGCGTTTGCAAAAGGCGGCACTGTTAAACCGCCTAGTCGCACCAGACAATAATGGAACAACAAAAAAGGGGCCTACTGATCTGAGCCCTTTAAATCGGACAAGTTAATAAACGAGACCTAATTCAACCCTCGCTTCGGCGGGGGTTTTTCTTTTTAGGCTCCACTGGGGACGATCATAATTATAATAATCGATATAGCTCTTCA
>CANFNX010000144.1 GCA_947448495.1 Bacteriovoracaceae bacterium
CAGCTGTATTCTTTCTCGCGTGAGAACAATGCTCTGACTGATCGAGTGATGGGTGTTTACCCTGCGATGGAGTATGAAATTAACGAATGGTTGAATTTTAGAACTTCGTTTGGGCTATTTGTGTATCAGCATTTGCGCAGTAGTCCTGGCGACACGTATGAGAAGCGAAGTGTTTATCAATCATTAGGTTTAGGAATACTTCTCAAGCGCGACGTTTTTCTGTACCCAAATATTCAATACATACCCAATGATATAAGGGACGATCGCACGAATTTCGCGCTCAATGCCAATATTAATTTCTTTTAATCGTTTTGGTGTTCCCAATTCAAGGTTGAGTTGACTAAAATCTCTTTTTAATTCATTGGATCAAATACTTGCTGTTTCTTTTATTATTTCTGAACATCTCCATTGGATTTGCTCAGCAAAATTTTTTTAATGTGCCTAATTCTGAGATCACTCTCAAAGGCCATTCTTTTTTTCAAGAACAAATCAACATCAGTCCAGACACTCTTTCTTTCAACGCTAACTATGACTATGGAATTGATGATGAGTGGGAGGCGGGATTTAATCTCTTGGGTGCCAATGTTGACCGACAAGTGAGTGCCCTGACCCATAATTACGCCATGAATGGTGATCCACTTTCTCCCGCTTTTTTGCTCAACTCGCAAAAAGGTTTTATGCTCGATGACCACCTCCATCTGGCGTTTGGCGGCCAAGGGGGGAGTAGTTTGGAGTTTCGACGTAATCAACATTTACCTTATTACGTCTATAGCAACTTAGAATTCAGGGCCTATAATTCCGAGTTTTTGTTTGTGGTTGGTGCCTTTAACGCAAATACCGCTTATCAAGGCAAAGGGAACGGATGGTTGCAATTAGGTCTTGAGTTTCCATTAATTGAAGAGAAATTGCATTTCGTAGGAGATTATTTTAATGGCAATAGCTATATTTCACAGGGAGTAGTGGGTCTTTGTTATTTTCCTATTCAGTATTATGCCCTTTCTACGGGCTATCAATTTCCCTCACCACACGCTCCAGTCGGCCACAGCCTGATTGTTGAATTCACATTCCTTCCGCACGGCTCTCTTCATCAAGGAAAGCTCAGGTAGTTATCCCGCCTTTTTCATCGGTTTTTTGTTTCCTCTAATCACTGTCATAAATGTTTCGAGATATTCAGGATCATAATGGCCAATATCATCTTTCATCATTTTTATGGCTTCTTCAGGGGTGAATGTTGTTTCTCGGTATGAGGCTTTTGAGATGAAGGAGCAAAAGCCATCTGCGATAGCGACAATTTTAGCAGGTGGAAATATTTGTCCATTATTTAAGCGATTGGGATACCCACGCCCATTATACTGTTCATGGTGTTGCAAAATGATGGAGCGGATATCAGAAGAAATACCTTTTGTATGATCAACGATTTTTAAACCAAGATGAGGATGATCCTTGATTGCATCCCACTCCTGGGTGGTGAGATCAGATTTTAAAAACAACTGCGGATCAATTCTTGTTTGACCCACATCATGGAGTAGGGCTCCCAGTCCAATACTCATCAGGTTCTTAGGATTATGAATGCCTAGTTTTTTAGCGAGAACCAGGGAGAAAAGAGAGACCATATAGGAATGCTTGAGGAGCTGGTTTTGAGAAGAAAGTGCTTTAAAAACTTCGATCGCAGCTGCCATGTTATCTTCCATCAGGTGGAGGGCACTTTTTACTTGTTGGGATGCCCAGGCCATATTGCTTTCAAGCTCATCATTCTGTGTGGAAATTCGTTCATATGTCATCTCAAGGCTCGTTGAAATAACATCAATGATTTTTGATTTATCTAAGTCTGAATGACCACTTGTATATTGGTCCATGAGTTTGCAGAGAAAATTCCCATAAAGGCCTTTCTCTTCATGAGAAATAAAAAGAGTTGTGACTTCTTTATTTTCGTATCGATAAATTTGTTCAGGATCGTGTTCAGAATCTTTATTGTAAATCTTAGTATATTTTCCCTCGGATCTTTCGAGGTAAACATCGAAGGGGAGAGGTCCTTTAAAGTAATAAATAAACTTAGTCGTCACTGGCATATATCCACTCATAAACAAAACCTCTCATAAGCTAAAAGATATGACTTAGCCTGCTTTCTTAAGCTGTTCAGTTAATGTCTTCATTTCGATCGTGGTCTTTTTTAATCGCTGGGCAAGCATCCGAGCGATATTCATCATCAGAATGGAAAATAGTCTCGGCTGTTTTGCATAAAAATTAAATATCATGCGATTGTTAATAATAAGCACTTCGGTGTAAACACTTGCCGAGCAACTGGTGGTTCTCTTCTGGTCATTGATTAGGACAAGTTCTCCAAGTAATTCACCTCTGGAAAACTTGGTAATTAGAATTCCACCTTTAATAATCGAAAGCTCTCCGGAAAGGATAATGTACATATCATCACCGGCATCATTTTCAATGAATAGAGTTTCCCCTGATTCAAGACACCTGACTTTGCAGTCTTTGATAATGATTTCTATTTCATCATCATAGAGTTCTGTAAAAAGGGGAGAACTCTTGATAACTTGTAACATACCCATAATATCATCCTACTTTCTTTTCATCAGAAGTTGATTTCTGTCCGTACATTTTTTCTAAAACATCTACCAGTCGTTTTAACTGTACATCGGTACTGGTGGCCTGAGCTCGTGATTGTTGAATATGGTACCAAAGAGCATGGAGTGTTGATTCGACCTGTTTGAAAATACGACCCCTCACATCTTTTATAGGAGAGAAGGTGTTTAGCATGGTCAGGATAACGGAGAAGAAAATCCCTGCAATCGATGTTTTCATGGCAAAAGTTGTATTGAGAACAAAGGTCGTGAGTGTAGATCCTGATGTTTCAAGATTATTAAAGTCAATTTCTGCGATAACAGGAAGGGCCATACTTATACCGACGAAGGTTCCGAAGACCCCTAGAACCACAAAGAGTCCAGGTAGAATATCGATCATTCGAGCGACACCCTCGAGAGGGATAGGCCCAATCAATTTGTTCCACTTATCATCCTGGCCAAGAAGACGGTGAGTTAACTCTGTAAAGTTTGGAGGTGTTTCACAGTGGAAGACCGAAGATTCGGATTGGATATTGGTAAGAAAGCCGGATTTGCCACCCACATATTCTTGCAAGCTTATAATATTTTCTTTTTTATCAGCTTGTTCTCGGGATTCCATCCTGAGTGCACGGTTAGGCATTTTTTTACTGACTTTACCCATGAGGTCGGAAATATAGTTTTCAACATTTTCGACCGCGAGTTTTTGCTCCTTTTCTTTTTCGATGGTGACCATAATCTCTCGAGTGAGAGTGAAAAAATAAATCTTGTCACGTTTACTCACTCGATAGGCCTGAAAGCGGGCGATGAGCGCCACTGTAAATAATCCGGCCATGACTTCAATGAGGTAATTCGAAAAGAAATTTAAAATTGCATCGATAAACATATTATTTTGCTCCTGCCATATTGATTAATTTTTCTATCGCTTTCATATCATCTTTAAGGCGGAAACTTATTTCCACCCTTTGTGAAAGTGAGCAATCATAAGGACCGCAAGTGTCATCGACACTGGCGAGATCTCTTCCTACAGTCTTAGCCTTTTCAATAGGGGAGATGTAGCTTCTTCCAACGGCAAATAGAGACTCGCGCATTTTATTTTTGAAGTGATAGTTCCCAATGTTCCTACCCATCATAAAATTGGCGATGGAAGCTGCTCTTTGCGCTGATAAGCGCATATTATGCCCATACGCTTCGGGAGACTCAGACTGAGGGTCTACATAACTTTTTTTAAAGCTTGGGCTTGCGTGACCAATAATTTCAATATTTTCAATTTTTGAACTGATTTGCTCATCTCCAAAAATCACTTCAGCGTAAATAGGGGCGATTTTACTCAGCGTTTGCTGGGCTTTTTCTGAAAGCTCATGACTGTTACGTTTGAATAGAAAATTATCGTTCATTAATAAAGTGATATTTCCTGTTTCACTATCAACTAGTACATTCATCTGTTGCTGCGTAAATTTTCTTTTGAGGGAGTCTGCGACTGTTGAGCGCAACTTTCCTTTCATCTCCTGTAGCGCCTTCCCAAGATTTCTCATTTTGTCTTGAGTGTTGCGGAGTTGATCTTCAAGGCTTCCAGTCTGGGCCATGGATTTGTCGTTCAGACTTTTGAGATGATTGATTTCGGCCATCTTTCCATCGAGGGTTTTATTTAGTTTATCATAGGCCTCTCTCATGGCCTTTTGACTGGCCTCTGACTGGGTTAATTGACTCATCAATTGAGATTGGCCTGTTTGTTGGTTTTTTACTTGTTGCTGTAAATCAGCAACGCTTTTCTCCATTTTGGATTTTGACATCTGTAACTCATGGATTCGTGCTTCGAGGTGGTCCTTGTGGGTTTTCAGACCTTGAGTGAGTAGCTCGGAGCTTTTAATTTTATCAGCGAGTTCTTGATTCTGTTTTTCAAGGTTCTCTATGGTGACCTGGCCATTTGTGACAAGTTTTTTTAGACTTTGAATTTCTTCATGCCTTTGAGTCTTAACATCTGCCTGCTTTTTAATTTCTTTTTCTAGTTCTGCAATTCGCGTCTGATCTTTTTGCGAAATTTGATCTTTTTGTTTTAAGGTGCCTTCAAGCACTATCTTCTGATCTTCCAAGGCCTTGATGTTTTTATCAAGCATTTCTGTTTCAGCTTCTAGTTCCTTAATAACAATCTCTTTCTTGGTGATACTTTCATTTACCGTATTAAGGAGAGAGTCTTTCTTTTTTTGTTCCTCAATTAATTCTTTGAGGACAACTTTGTTTTGCTCCATACTTTTAGCAAAGTTTTGCATTTCTCTGATTTTATCATCAACCAGATTTTCCACTTTTTGCATCTCAACGATGGAGTCTTCTACCTTTTTTATTTTCTCTTTAGATTTTGCAACGTCTTTTTCAGTCAGCTTACCCTTGAGCTCTTCCGAGTGGCGTTTCTTCACCATGGCAGTTTCCATTTTGGAAATACCTGATTTAAGAAGGGCAAATACAAACATGACAAGAAAGATAATGGCGACGTTTGTAAAAAGGTCCGAATAGGACGCCCAAACGGAGCCTTCATCTTTTGGTGTTTGATCTTCATTCATAATACAACTCCGACCTCAAAATCCTTAATAATCATTTCGGTAACGAATGATTCTTTTTGAAGGATCATTTTGCATATTTATTTCAATTGATCTCAATGGATCTATTTTATTGCGATCAAGCTCCATGACTTGGCAACTTGGGATCCACCAAAAGCTACCGTAAAAGTCGTGAAGGTCCATCGCCTTTCCGCCGTAAGGGCAAACTGGTGACGTTTTTGATTGGGGGTAATAAATTCCAAATCCTCTTTGGGCCTCTGGGGCAAGGATGGAGTAGGATACACCGGGCACGAGGGCGGGCCCGGTAGGTGCCATGGAGTGAAGCCGACAGAGATTTTTATACAGGCTAGACTTAGCATAGGCGAGATATTCTCCCCCCACGGTTTTGATAAAGCTTCCTCCATAAGGACAATTTTTCGAAGCAAGTTGCTCAGTGATGTAGTAAATGCCCGGTCCACTTTCAGTCAATTCCGTTCTGACAACATAGGGAATACTGGCCGGAAGAGGAGCCGAGTCCAAAGTTTTGATTTGGCAATCCTGATTCACTTGATTGCCACCCCATACACAGGGAACAGGGTAGGACAGAACTGGTTTTGAATTAATTATATCGACTTTATACTTAACTCCGGGAACAAGTGGTGGGTGGGGAAAATTGATGAGAGGAGCTGATGTCTTTCGCTTGGCCGTAACTTTGACCCAGTCAATATGCATTCTGACCGGACCTTTTAATTGAGAGATATCATTTTGAAGAACATTCTTCTTAAAGTAATTTACAAGTGATTTCCCTTTATCAAGTTGCATATCCAAGATGAGGTACATTTCACGATCTGGAATTTTAACTTTGCGGCTGCCTTTACTATCCTTGTTGGTGACAGTATGAGTGATCTTTCCATCAATTTTAAATACAATTTGATTTTCTTCCCATTCGGCTGAGAAAATATGAAAGTCTCCATGGTAAATCACTTGGCGATCATTGATGAAAGATTTATTCGTTCCATCAACTCCCCAATGGAGCGTTTGGTAGGCATATGAGCGAACATTACTCATATTCTCAACCCAAAATTTCCAAGGATCTCTCCAGGTAAAAGGAACATTCGGGAAGATTTCAAGAACATCTATTTCTTGGTAATTTCGGTTCTCATCTGTAGGAATACGTCTTTCCCAGGGTGGAGTTCGGGAAAAAAACATCCAAAGGGCCGGAAACGATCCTGGCCCCATCTCCATGCGGGCACGAAATTCAACTTTACCGTAACGGAAATCAAATCCGGCGTGTTCACCGCCAAATGAAGGTCGTGAATCTATACCGCCAGAAATGTAAGCACATTTAGGAGATCCATGGGTACAGGAAGGATCATCAATTTGAACCCCATCACCACTGGGCTGCCCAGTCAGGGTAAGAATCCCATCAGCGACAGAGACTTGGTGAGGGTCCCAGCGATAGGTTTTTTCACGGCCATGAACAGCGTAGCCTTGCCATAATTTCCAACGACACTTATTAAGTTGGGCGGTCTTGGCCAGAATATCAGCATCAAGGGCCTGGCAGTCGCCAGTATTACCCCATTCTGGACGAGGACTACAAACAGGAATTTTTGTATAACAGGCGGGATCTTCATCGGCGGTTGGGCCATTAAAGTCATCAAACATAATCACTTGGCAATCTTGTCCATCACAAACCGAAGCCTGTAATGAGCTGCAAATGAAGAGGCTTAAAATAATAAAGAAATACGCCATAGCTACTTTTCGGTAAGAAGGTGGCTAAACTTGAGTAAATGGATCTAGTCGTTTTGAGTTTAGGCGGCCTTGAGCGTTTTCTTTTTGATGAAGCCAACCAGTTCTCGGATGTTCCCGTTAAAAAAGTGAACTCCGTCGATAGCCGGCATTTCCTTTGTGA
>CANFNX010000145.1 GCA_947448495.1 Bacteriovoracaceae bacterium
CCTTCATCATCAAAGCCTATTTGATATTCATTTTCAAAGGGATTTCTTTTTCCCGTCATCACCATGTCATCATCTTTAGTGAGAGCGAGGCGTACCGGTCGCTTGAGTTTAGTCGCACAAAGGGCGGCCATGGCGGCAAAAGGAGCGGCCTGGGATTCTTTTCCCCCAAATCCACCACCCATGCGTTTCACAATACAAACCACATCTCGATCAGCAAGCCCCAAAGCATGGGCAACCACGTGTTGAGTTTCAGTGGGGTGCTGACTCGAAGAATGAATCTCAATTTGCCCGTCTTCCAGGGGATAGGCAATCGTGGCCTGGCTTTCAAGATAGAAATGGTCATGACCTTGGATCTCTATAGTGCCAGAAAGTTTATGAGGCGCTTTTTTCATCGCCCCTATGACATCTCCACGCTCAATTTTTCGTCTATCACCAATAAAGGATTTCACTTCTTTTGCCTTGGCGATTGAAAGGACGGAATCAAGATCCGTATACTCAATAATCATTTTTTGCTTGGCCCTTTGGGCCGCTTCCATCGTTTCAGCGACGATCAGTGCAATGGCTTCCCCTGCATACTGAACTTTCTCATCGGCCAGAATCGGCTGATCCTTAAAGATAGCACCCCACACATTATGAGGCATATCCTTGGCAGTGAAGACTGCGATAACTTTGGGTTGTTTGAGCACCTCTGTAGGATCTAACTTTTTAATCAGAGCATGGGCGCGGGTGGAATAAAAGACATCGACGAAAAGTTCGTTATGCATTTTAGGGCGATCATCAATATATTCACTTTCACCCGTGACGTGTGTATGGGCACTGTCGTGAGAGAGACTCATACAGCACCTCCACAATCAGCAAAGAAGCGACGGAAGAAATTCTCCACAATCACATGGCGAAAGGCTGCAGAGGCCCGCACGTCGCTAAGAGGTGTAAATTCGGAATGGAGAACTTTGACAGCGCCATCGATATCAAATTGATTCTTCAAAAAATCTTCTGTCTTTTTTAAACGTAGTGGGGTGGCGGCAACACCACCGGCGGCGATGGTGATATCTTGGATTTTGGTTTTTGCATCATCCTGCCAGTTCAAATGAATCGCAAAGTTCACCGCTGAAATATCCAGATCTTTGCGATTGGCATTTTTAAAAAAGCGGATATCCGATGAAGGCCGAGGCAGAGGAAATTTAAGTCCCGTGATAATTTCTCCGGGCCCTAAAGCCGTTTTACGGTAAGCGAGAAAAAAATCACTCAGCGGAATTTCTTTATTCCCATTAATGATCACTCTTGCTCTGAGAGCAAGAAGTGCCGGAGGTGTATCGCCAATAGGTGAAGCGTTAGCAATGTTTCCAATAACCGTCGCAGAATTTTTGATTTGGGGAGATGCAAAGACATCCAAGTACTGAGACAGTTCCGGGCATTTATCTTTCATGAAATGGCGAAACTCACTAAAAGTGACTCGTGCCCCGAGGGTCACTTCGTTAAGTTTTTCCTCGAGCGTGTAAAGCTCTTCGATAAGGTGAAGACTCAAGATTTTCGAGAGAGTAATTTTGCGTTTGTTATGTATCACTCCAAGATCTGTAGTGGCGCCAGCGATGCGAGCATCAGGATTTAATTCAAGGTACTCAACTGCAGCCGATAAAGTTTTTGGAGCAAAATAAGTAAACTCTTCAGACTCAATCAAGACAGGAGTTTTATAGAGGTCTTGTAAGTCGGCTGCTTGGTGAGTAGAGAAAAAGCGCTCTTTAATGGATTGGGCTTCAGTGAGATCGATTCTCAAGGCCGCATCGATGATCGGCTGATAGCCAGTACAGCGACAAAGGTTTCCGGTCATACAGTTTTTGGCCTCTTGCTCAGATAGAATGGTGTCTTGGGCCGCGACTTTTTTTTCCACCATACCGGCGATCGCCATGACAAAGCCTGGCGTGCAAAAGCCACACTGGCTCCCATGGCATTGAATCATCGCTTTTTGAGCAGGATGAAATTCATCTTTATTTTTGAGAGCATCCACTGTCACGAGGCTTGAGCCATCGAGGTTGGCCACCAGGGTAATGCAGGAATTGATGGGAAGATAATGATCTCCATCCTGAGTTTTTGTGAAGGGAGAGTAGCGAAGAATACTACAGGCCCCACAGTCACCTTCGGCACAAACAATTTTTGTTCCCGTGAGGTTTTTTTCATAGCGAAGAAAATCCGCCAGCATCATGCCCGCAAATTCTGCTCCAAGTTCCTGGCGATTTCCATTGAGGTAAAAGACAATTTTATTTCTCATTATACCCTGCGACATTTTTGAGTTTTATTTACAATGATTCTCTCTGAATAATACTATCTTGGGAAAAGAAAAAAGGCCGAAACTATGAATCAAATGAACCTGATTAAAAAACTTCCTAAAGCTGAACTTCATCTTCACATTGAGGGCACTTTTGAGCCAGAGCTCATGTTTGAAATAGCTAGCCGAAATAACGTGGCGATTCGTTTTAAGTCGATTGAGGAAATCAAAGAGGCCTATAACTTTCATAATCTTCAATCATTTTTAGATATTTACTATGAAGGGGCGAAAGTTCTGATTCACGAGCGAGATTTTTATGATCTCACCATGGCCTATCTTAAACGCTGTCATGAGGATCATGTGGTTCATACGGAAATCTTTTTTGATCCACAAACTCATACCGAAAGAGGGATCAGATTTGAAACGGTTTTTAAAGGTATTCATGGGGCGCTCAATGATGCCCAGAAAAAGTGGGGGATAACCTCCCATATGATCATGTGTTTTTTGCGTCACCTTTCTGAAGAAGAGGCGTTTAAAACGTTAGAACAATCCCTTCCTTTCAAAAAAGATATCATTGCTGTTGGGCTTGATTCCTCAGAGGTTGGTCATCCTCCTCGAAAGTTTCAGCGAGTGTTTGAAGCGGCGATGAAAGAAGGGTATCTGACTGTCGCTCACGCAGGTGAGGAAGGGGAGCCGGCCTATATTTGGGAAGCTCTGGATCTTTTGAAAGTGAAACGCATTGATCATGGAGTGCGATCTCTGGAAGATGAGAAACTGACTGAGCGCTTGATCCTCGAGAAAATGCCTCTGACTGTTTGTCCTCTTTCCAATTTAAAACTTTGTGTCGTGAAAAAACTTGCGGATCATAATTTAAAGAAAATGCTCGAGCTGGGAGTCAAGGTCACGATTAATTCAGATGATCCGGCCTACTTTGGTGGTTATATGAATGAAAATTTTATTCAAACGGCCGAGGCACTTAAACTTTCAGATCAAGAACTCAAGATTATTGCTCAAAATAGTTTTGAGGCTTCATTCATTTCTGATGAACTGAAACAGAAATGGATAAAAGAGATTAAAGCTCTCTAAATTCTTATTGATCGAACATCTGCCTTAAAAGTATGGCATTCGGTTAAATTTTCATTAATCACCATAATCTAACATCTTAAATTTATGTTTCCGACCGTGTCGCTCAAGTAGTTTTGTGCACTTCCGATTAGAATATGAAGAAGAGCTTAATAAACGGCTTGAGGTTTTTATGAACATGTTGAAAAGAACTATATCCCTGATTTTAGTTTTTCAATTGTGTTGGGCCTGTAACGGCTCATCTAGCAGTAGTGGAGTGGTAAAAACTGGTGGCTCAAGCTCCTCTGGAGCTTCTTCCAGCATGACCATCTCAGGGACCATTACGAGCTTGATGGATCTTGTGATGGCCAGTGCGATGGCGCAAAATGGGGATTTAGTCGTTCAAGACATTACTGATCCGGACAATCCAGTGGTACTTCATTCTGAATCTCTTTCTGGAACGAATACTTTTTCAGTGACGGTCAAAAAATCAGATGTTGCCGGGGGAAGGTTGATTAAGGCCACATACACCTCATCGGACAGTCCCAATGATGGATCGAGAAGCCTGCTCTTTAATTTAGCAGGATCTGAGGCTACGGTCGATGCCTCAATGAATTCAGATACGACAATGAATTCGATGGTTTTTGAACAGCAGTTACTCCAAGAAAAAAATCGTGGAGACATCACTGGAGCTGATTATTTAAACCGCTTCAAGGCGATTAAAAATGATGATCACACCAGCGAGTTCGATGTTCTCGGAGGTGATAAGACTACGATCAAAAAGTTATTGCTGGATCCAAATAATGGAACAGGTATTTCGGATTTACTGGCCAGCTTGAAATATGCCCGTATCCAAGGGGATCTCGCTTCCATCAGAGATTATAAGGAAAAATTATTTTTTCTGGCTACTGACCAGGCGATTATTCCCAGAAGTGCCGTTTTAAATTGTTCCGCCAATGAGGTGAGTTTTCTTTTTCGAGACCAGAGTATGCGGGTTTATGCTCGCGGCTTGGACTTAGAGGTGATGCAGGCCCTTGGGTCCTATAAAGACTTGGGAGCCTTCGGTGATAGTAGAACAGCTGCAGATGAAATCAATATCTATCTTTCAAAGCTAAGTGAAATCGGTCAGAAATTTGGTAAGATTGTTTCGGCCAAACTGTTTTTTGCAAGTAAGGATGGGACCGCTTTTTCTGGTTCATGCCGAGTCTTTTCCGAGGCGATGACAGCTGCTGCCCTTGCTGCAGCTCGGATGCCTTCCTACCAATTTGAACTTGATCGCACTAACTTTAATAAATTTAAGGCGAGCGATTATTCAGACCTTGATTCTGCCCATGAGGCACTTTTTTATATCTACATTGACTCTATGAAATTGATCCGCGATAAAATTAAAACGGCCGTTGCTTTGAATCAAGTCGATCCAAGTAACGGTCAGTACATGTATATAGCAGGCATGGATGCTGCTGGTGAACTTTATGATCAGAAATTTCTTGGAGCTTATAACACTTTTTTCCCTTCAACATTGGCCTCAAATCCCTTTCAAATCAATTTAGGTTTTGAAAAAAATATTCTATATGATGCCTATGGAGCGGACTTTAATCCGGCCTACAGTGATTCTGATATGGCCTTTAATTATGCAGTAGATGATCTGAAGAACAGAATCAATAATGCCGGTGTGGATCCCGCTAGCTTTGAGTTTGACCGAACCTATGATCTGTGGAAACAATTCCATCAAGTGAGAAGAGAGCAGATTGATTGGTGGGCCGGGAACTCTAATCTTTAAAGTGACAACTTTTTTTGGCATATCTTCAAAGTGACCTGTTCTCTGGTCACTTTTCATTTGTTCTCCCTCATTCCATTTTTCTAAGTGCCTAATTCTTTTCACGAGTTTTTTTCTCAAGAATTCAAGCCAAGAAACCGATTAGAATAGAACTATAAAGAGGTCTATATGGATTCATTCAAACGCTTAATTTCCCTCATCCTTGTTTTCCAACTCTGCTGGGCCTGTAATGGTGGAGGCGGATCAAGTGGGGTGGTCTCTTCTACTCCTTCATCTAGTAGTGGCGGAGGATCTGGTTCAGGTGGAGGCTCAAGCTCGGGTGGAGCAACCTTAAATATTCAGGGAACCATCGGGAAAGTGTTCAATTCAGTTTCTGAGCTGCTCTTATCTTCAGCAGTTGCTCAGGACGGACAGATGGAGGTTCTCAATGTCACTGATCCTAATGCTCCTGAGAGCTTAGGAACTTTTGATGTCCAGGATGAGGCGGCTGGGTATTCTATTGATCTGCCGGCGGAAAAAGCCCAAGGTGCTCTTATCAAGCTCAGATATTCGGGTAAGGTCGGTGAGCGTGAAATGATCGTGAATGTTGATCCTGCAGATACGAATGTAAAACCAGAGATCATGAACGCTGAAAACGATGTGAACTCAAAAATTCTTGAAGCCCAACTTCAACAGGAAGTTAATCAAATTGGTTTTAATAGTGTGGATGATTTAAGAACTCGCTTCAAAGACCTTGAGTCCAAAAAATCAGAAATTGCGAGTGATCTAGCTGACTATGGAGATGCAGAGACGATTAAAAGTATTATTCAAGATCCTGAGAAAGGTAAAGACTTGGTCCATGTTATTGCTCAGGCAAGAATGTTTAGAGATCAAGGGGATCCTAAAGCTGCCAATGATGCCCAGGCCAAGGCTTTCGAAGTTGCTTCAAATGTACGAGGCGATAAATTCGATGGACCAAAATTTATTTGTGAACCTACAAAAGCGAAGTTCTTCTTTAAAGGGGATGCCCCTTATCAAGTCAAAGCAGTTGGGCTCACAATTGAGATCCTTAAGGAATGGAATGGTGCTGATGGAGTGGATTTCGGTCAAAGAAATAATTCCAGTGAAGTGAACCAGGCCATCACAGATCTTGTGACTAAACTTCAGTATATCAGTCGCGATTCATACGATGGAAAACTTCTTGGGGCCCAAGTCAGAATCATTGATCTCAATGGTAAAGAAGAAGACAGAACTTGTGATCTTTACTCGCGCACACCAAAAGAGGGTGAAGAGCCTTCAACATCTATTTACTCTATGGATCTTACGAAAATTAAAAATGTTTCTTTTGAAAGTATCGTCAATGAAGATGAAGGCCGCAAATTACTAGACATTGCCTTCAGCGAATCCCTTGAATCCTACAAACAGCAATTATCCTCACTGGGCCTAGACGATGCCTTCTTCAATATTATTTGGGATACAGAAGTCAGAAAGGCAAAATTATTGATGGAAGCTCGCTTCAAAGAATTGGATTTCCTTTTAAACTTAGCTTCTGGTGGAACCATCGTGATGAATGCCTCTCCGTTGAGTGACGTCGATTTTCAAGGTGCTGAAGACTTTGACGGGCCTTATGGGAAACTTAAGCAGGCACTTGAGGCAGTCTTTATCGGACTCAAAAAACAATTCGAACTCATCAGTTTTGCCAAACAAAGAGCAGGACAGGAGTTGGTGCAAAATGGAGTGCCACTTGAAGAAGTGATGAATTCTCAGATGAAGGAAGCAGAAAAATATTTTTGGAGTCGAGTCGAAGAATTGAAACAGTATCTTGCAACGGCTAAATATGCCACGAAATACGCTTTCCCTCTCGATATGATGCAAGAGTTGGATAGA
>CANFNX010000146.1 GCA_947448495.1 Bacteriovoracaceae bacterium
TTATGAGGTTTATATCAATGGCTTTGATTCAAGTGGAAAACGAATCCAAATGAAGCGAAGAGGCATTGAGACTTTAAGAAAAGCAGAACTCGCTGAGTTTGAACTCAAACGAGAGCTTGCTCAAATTAAAGAACAACCTGTGGTAGTTAGATGGGGCGAATGGGTCACAAAATGCCTTGGCAGGATGAGACTCGATAGCCAACCATCGACAGTAAGAGGATATGAATTAACATTAGGTAAACGTGTTAATCGTCATTGGAACGATACCGAAATCAATAAGATCACCAAGTCTGATATTCACGACATGATTTTTGCTAAACAAGATGGAAAAATCAGCTTGGGCCGTCGGCGTGGTCTTTTAGATATGATTCGAAGATTATTTCAAATGGCGGTTGATGATGGTCTGCTTGCTCACAATCCTGCAGCAGGATTGAGAGTAAAAGTTCCAGAGGTTGAACAAAAAGTTTTAACCAATACCGAAGTGGAAATTCTTTTAAGAGAAGCAAAGATCACGGATCATCGTTTTTATCCTGTTTGGGTTATGGCCCTTACGACAGGAATGAGATCAGGAGAATTGATGGCACTACGTTGGCCTGATATTGACCTTGATGGGAGAACGATTGCAGTAAATAAACAATGGACGAACAAAGCGGGTTTTATTCCAACTAAAACCCGTCTCCATCGTATTGTTCCTGTTTCTGATGATCTTTTAACTTATTTAAGAGAATACAAACTACAACGTGGAAAATCCGAGTGGGTGCTTCCACGATTGGTTGAATGGAACAATGGAGATCAGGCCGAAGTCTTAAGGGGATTTTGCGAGGCAATAGGTATTACCTCAGTAAAGTTCCATGATTTAAGGGCCACGTTTATAACGAATTTGCTCGCCCGTGGTGAGTCTCTAGCGAGGGTGATGGCCATAGTCGGCCATACCCAATTAAAGACCACCAATGTCTATCTCAGAAAAGCAGGGGTTGATATTCAAGGGGGGACAGATAAGTTGGGCTACAGTCTTCCATCTGAAACGATGGGAGAGTTACTGGAGATAGTGCGTTAAATCTTCTTGCTACCAGTTGCTACCAATAGTAAAAAATAGCTAACAATATCGATGATTTCTGTGGGTGCCGTAATTGGCACCATAAAAAGCCCCGAAGAAATTCGGGGCTTTTTTTTTGTCTTTCTTGAGTAAAATCAATACCTTGTCTCCCCACTTGAATTCCCCTCTCTTTGTGTCGATAAGTCCTGAGAATTATTTAGGAGTTAGAGATGAAAAGTAGAAGTTTAGTTGGGTTAGGTGTTTTGATTTCTTTTTCAGTTTGGTCTCAGGAAATTGAAATCCTTTGCTCCAAGGCACTTCTCTCAGAGATGCAAAAGCAAAAACTCATTTCAAACTCCAGTGGAATTTGTCTACAGTCACTGACTGACCTTCCCCAAGTAAATATTGGCCTAGGCTCTAGCGTTTACTCAAGTGGAGCTGCCTCTGGAAAATCTCTGGGAAATGATGATGTGAAAATCAAAGAAATCTCAGAGATTTTGACGGGAACTACACTTGGAAAAACTCCCTTCGAGGTTCATGGGTACGCTGACGGTCAAAACAACACATTACCATCTTATACAGATCAGTTTTTAGGCACTAAAGCGACTTTTACCAAAGCTGATATACGCTCAAGAATTAAAGATGCTCACACCAGTGAGAAAATTCTAGAGCTTTTATCTGACGTTGATGATTCAGAAGAATTAAATCCGGTTCGAGGAGGAGGAAGTAAATCATCCTTTAAAAAAGAATCCGGAGTTAAGTATCATCAGAATATCGAAAGAGTGATGAGTTTAGTAAATAACTATTACCTTGCGATTGATAGAAGTGTACAGACTTGTATGCAGCTCATGGAAGGTACTTTTTCTAGTGAGGAAATCGCCAAAAAGAATTGCAGTAAAAAAGTTGCAGGCTATGCTTCGCCAAATGTTGAAATTGCCTCTCATGGACAGTCCACCTGTGATGCCAGAAGAAAGGCTGTTCTGATATTAAATCCGGGTGTTAAAGCGACCTCATCTGAGGATCCTGGGAGTGTCCATCCTAACTTTAAGATTCCTCAAGAGGGTGAAAGCCGTCGTGATATGCAGATGGCCGCGACTCTGGACCTTTTTAAGAAAATTTCTAAGTCAGGTGGTGAACCAGCAACGGAGATTGATAAAATTGCCCTAAAATGCTCTGGCGATCCACTGGATAGTACGGCCTATAATTTTAACCGAGATAATTTATTGAGGATGTATTCAGATATACAAAGTCTTTCTAACGGTGTCGCTGATTCCAAATTAAAAGAAGCGGTACTTAAAGGGGATTATCCGACTGTTAAAAAGTATGTTGAAGAGGCGAATGAACAATTAGGTCAAGGGCTTGTGACTAAAGAGGATCCGGTTCAAAAACTAATGGATGGACTTAATTTTGGATTGGATTCTTCGGCAGAAAATGCTCGCGTAACATTCTCGATGATAGATCCTAATTCTAAAACCAAAATTGAATGCTCAAAATTCAATGATGGTCGCTTGCCCCAGGATTACGAAATCAATTATACAAAGGTCCCCGTTTTTAGATGTGCCCGCAGAGTGGATGGTAGAGGGACTTATTCATTTTACGTGATGGATCCTAATTCGAAAACGAAAGTCTTTGAAATTGAAACTAATAACGGTACCGATTGGGACAAGCGAAAGTATGAAGTCAAGGATGTGGTTTTTGGAAATCGTAAATATCCAAATGCCTCCCGTGACATGGCAAGCACGGATGTGTTCAATTGCTTATCCTCATCTGCGGCGATCGAAGAAAAACTAAGTCATCAGAATCAGACAGGTGCAGGGGGAGAGTTGATTGATCCTTATGATTTAAGACCTGATAAAAGTGGCAAAGTAAAAGTGAGCCTTGATACAAAATCGATTCCTTCTTTTACTCGGAAAGGGCCACCAGATGTCGTTGAGAAAGGATGGATGTGTGAGCGTTGCCATAATGGTCTGATTGTCACGGGAGATGCGAAGAGTGGTTTTCATACAGAAAAGAGATCTCGGGAAGTTGTTCAAAATGAAGCTGGTAAACATTCCCAATCAAAAGCTCCTGTCACAGGAATGGGACTCACCTTCGGTAGTATGAAAAATTTGGGATTTAGAAAAGTGACAAGAGAAAGTTTTGACGGAAAATGTGCTCCTCCCAAAAAGGTTTGTGATTGTTTGAAAAATGCATCATCCTATGGTGGATTGGATAACATCATCGCCAAATCAACAACTGTTAATTTGAATGCGAACTTACAAGCGGATATGGACATGGCCGAGGGTGATATGAAAAACTCTTGCCTCTACACTCCACCTCTTGCTCATTCTTGTTCTGTAGCCCCTTCTGGCCAAGGAGCGGATGCAATTAATCGCGGTTTAAAGTCGCCAACTTGCCAAGCTCTAGATCGATTTCTCGCTCACTATCCGGAGCGGGGGGCGGTTATTAATCAGAATTATCCGAAGAAGATTGATTATTTGAATACCTTTCAGCAAGCAAAACTTGCGCCCATGTTATGTAAGAATGCTTTTCCCTCTGAAGATGACGCTAAAGATTGTAAAACGGGTACCGCCGGTGGAAGTTCGGGGAGTGGTAGCAAGGCTTCACATCAATAAGAACTAAGTCATGAGTGATTATAGATATCTTGATCAAGTGACAGATGCTTGCCTGGTTCTAAATGTGAATCAGGAAGTTGTTTATTACAATCAGTCATTTTTAATACTTGGAAATTTAAAAGAACGTGAGGTGAAAAAATTAAAATTCACTGAGCTCATTTCGATTGCCGAGTGGCCGAAGGATGAATTAAGTGTTGAAAGTGAATTTCATTTTTTCAATGGGACTAGTGGCTTTGCGCAGATAAAAAAAATACAACTACAGCCTGATTGTTTTCTCATTGTCTTGAACGATTTAACCATTGAAAAACAGCTTCATGTTAAATTCCAGAATCAATTAATTGAATTAAAAAATCTCAATCAGAATCTTGAGTCGTTAGTCGAATTGAGGACAGGCCAATTAAGCCGTGTGAATAAATATCTTTCAGGAATCTTAGGAAGTTTTAAGCAGGCCATATTCACTGTTGATCGTTCAGGCATCATTGATCTCGGCAATGGTGTAAATCTTGAGATGATGGGGAGTCAAGCGCCTGCTCATTTGAACGATTTATTTGCTCAAGAAATGAATCCAGCATCTGTGCAAAGCTGGGTTGATTTTGTTTTCTCTGGAACAATGTCTTTTGAAGAATTAGCGCCGCTTATACCCTCAGAAATCAAGTGGGGAGAGGTTCCCTACAGGGTGGATTGCTATCCTTTTGCGCAAGAAGGGAGGGATGTTCATTCGATTATTATTGCTCTCACCAATATATCGCATGAATTGAGTATTAGAGAGGACATTTCAAATAAAGAGACTTTGGCGAGCAGCTTATTGAAAGCCTCTCAATCAGCTCGTTGGTATGGTCATTTCCTCGATGAGTGTAAAAACATTTTTCGTGTCATTACAGATCCTAATTGTGAAGAGAAGGTTGCTCTACCGCTGCTTCATACCTTGAAGGGGCTATTTTCCTATTATGGCCCAGTTACACTCGATTTAAAAATTCATGAGGTTGAGTCGATGGCGGGAGAGTGGGTCTTGAGGCAAGAAAGGATTAGATTAATTGAGAAAAAATTTGATGAAATATCCCAAAAGATTTTGGATTTGTTTCCACATTTTAAATCAACAAGTCAGATATTATCTCAGAAAGAATTGAACCTGCTAGGAGAATGCCAAAGCACTGATGAAGTCAGGAAGTTATTATTACCTCATCTTGCGATTCATTTACCATCGTTTTGCCAAGGATTAAAAGACTATACGAGTGAAATCGCCCTTAGTGTTTCAAAAGAACTTCATCGTTTTCTCGTGACTGGGGATGAAATGTATTTGAATTTAAAAATCCTTGGATTGATAAATCAGTTTTTAATTCAAGGATTAAGAAATTCTGTGGCGCATGTATTTTCAGAGAACTCGAGTGAGAATTCGCCTAATATGATTGAAATTAACTTTAGTTTACAAGATGTTTTCGTTATCCTTTCACTAAAGTCCTTTGGTGCTTTTTCAGAAAGAGAAAATCATAAAGATTTATTGAGTGGGCAGAAGCAGGGAATGCGTCTGATCGATCAATTAGCAAAGTCGTTGAATTGTAAAATTGAATTAGATGTCACAAAGGAAAAAGGCTACTCAGATTTTCGCTTAATCATTCCTCAAGATTTTATAGCAAAGGCATAAATGAATACTTTTAAAATTGAAAAAATACTTGTCCCGAATATGACTACCCTCATATTCTCAGGATCTTTAAATGAAGATTTTGTTCAAAGTGATATTGAAATACCCCAAGATATTCTTGTGAGGCTTAATTTAAAGGATTTAATTTCGATTAATTCCTGTGGAGTTCGTGACCTGATCAACTTTTTACGACGTTTTCCAGATTCAACCAAGGTTGAATTTGAGCATTGCCCTGCCTTTTTCATTCAGCAAGTGAATATGGTCGGTGGGATACTGAACAAAATGCGCACGATACGTTCATTTTATGTGCCTTACGTTGAAATTGAGACTGAGGAAGAGATCAGTGAATTTTTTGAGACAGAAAATTTAAAAATAGAGGACATCCCAAAAATTCTGATAAAAGAAGGTCAGTCTTTTGAATTCGACGGACCCTTCGATAAGTTTTTTAGATTTCTAAGTATGAAATATTGATTTAATTCATTTTTGGGTCGATTAAAAAAGTAAAGCTATCGATTTTTTCAGGTGTTTTATCAGGAATAAAGCAATAAACAACCGTTTCTTTGTTTGGAGCTGTATAAATTTGGAAATGTTCTGACATCTTAAGGATCATGGCCAGACCGATGCCGGCGCCCAAGCCTTCAAGATTTGGAGTTAGGACATCATCAAAAATACTGAGATAGAGTTTCTGAGCGGAAGCTGTTGTAAAAGTTCCTCCGTTATCACGGCATTTTAGCCAAAAACCTGCCTCTTCTCTCTCAAGGTGAATCATTACGGATCCTGCCGATTTCCCATGAGACTCACCATTAAGGATAAGTTCATCAATCGCAAATCTTAACCGATCTTTCACTGTTGATCTTATGGATCCAAAAGAATCAATATAATTTTCAAAATTCATAGATCTAGAACGTTGATTATTAGCGGTGATAGCACCTTGCCATTCTGAATGAATTGAAGACGTAAACTTGTTCAATGTAGGGGGCGTAAGGTTACCAACCATGAACCCAAAGTCGTTCATCTTAATGTCTTTAACGAATTGAATTTCTTTCGCAACTTGATTCATCATACTGGTATTCTTTTGTGGAAGGTTTTTAATATCCATAACAAAAAATGAAATATCGTCATTGGGGTGTCCATCCGCTGGTACTTGAATGAGCATCTTAAGTGCATCAACAATAGGTGCGTTTGAGATTTGAATTAGCCTTTTTAGCAAAAATCGCTCAGAAAATTTTCTTCCTGGCTCAACTAAACTTTCCAACAGACCATCTGTGTAAAACAATAAGCGATCCATAGGTTTAAGTTGAAATTCTTGATTTATATAAGTTGGGTTGGCGCTATCACCTAATCTTGGACCGGGATCACAAAAAAGATAGCCAATCTCAGAAGTGGATTGTGGCGGATGGGCGAGATTGTATGTGAGTGGGGCTTCGTGACTGGCATTTGATAGCCATAACTTATTTGTCTGAGGATCATAGATTCCTACGACAAAAGTCATCATAATATCTTTACTCAGGCTAATAACCACCTGATTCAACTTATAGAGAA
>CANFNX010000147.1 GCA_947448495.1 Bacteriovoracaceae bacterium
CTTGGTTCCAATAATCATTTTTACAGAAATCCCTTTTTTTCCTAATTGATCTAGAATTTCTAATAACTCTGGGTCATTAAATTGATGGGTCTGGATTTCAACAGTATGCTTGGCCTCTTTAATGAACTGGTGGAAAAAAGTTTTCATGTCATGCGTGCGCGAATTATAGGCAATAGGCGAAACTAAATCAGGTACTTTTTTTTCGCAGGACTTTTGGGCTAACCTTTTTATCAGATACTGTAAGGATGAATTTTTTTCGAATCTCACTTGAAGTGAGCAATCAAAATACTTTTCGCTTTGACAATTCTCGCGTATTTGAGAAGTGAAATGATTTTCAACTTCTTTTAATCTCTTCACTTCGGCAATCATCGCCATATCTGAAAAAATTTCATCGTCATGATTGCGAAAGTTTCCAGTGAAAAATAGGAACTTTGGTCGTGGACCTACAAAAAGGGCTCCCTTGATATGATAGGCCGTAGAGATGGAGGGTGTGATAAAAATAGGGTGGATGTGAACAGTCGGAGGGAGTTCGTAAAGGTAATCAGGAAATTCTTTTAATAAAGATTGGAGCGTAAAAGAGAACATAATATGTATTTCTAAATTCTTTTCCTTTGAAATTTGAACGACTTTTTTGATAAAGCTAGAGGACATAGTCATGCTGGATAAATAGACTCTCTCCCAAACACCAGCATTGAGCAATTTTAGAACATCCTCAATAACTTTGCGCTCAGACACATCAAAAATTTCAATTGGGTTAAAGAGCTCCTCAAAGGGAGTTATCTTTTCGGGTTTTACGACGAGTTCTTTCTTCTCCAGACATTGTGGATAATTTTTTTTAAAAAAAGTATTGTAGTTCAAGCCTTGCTTGGGACTGAACAAGTTAAACGGAAATTTAAGCTCGCACCCCATTGAATTTTGGCACTGTTGATAAATGGCTTTTCTTAAGTCGCCTTTAATTCTTGCAGCATGGGCTTCCGAAAAGCTTAGAACTTGATGAAAATGATCTTCAGAGAGATTGTGATAAATAGAGAAATTAGATTTGATTTGTTCTAGTAGTGAAGCACAACTCAACATCGATGGGGCAAGCCCTGTTTGTGGGAATTTAAACTCTACCAGTTCATATTCCATTTTATTTTTCATCAGGTAATGGAGAGTGGTCTTCCCCTCTTGAGAGTGACAGGCAAAGTCTCCGTAACAAACTGGAATTAAGATTGTGAATATAAAAATGTAGTTAAGGATTCCCAAGATTTCACCTTTAAAAAGTCGATTAGCTTCTGATCATATTTGTCGAGCAAGAAGATCTTTCGAACTTCACCTAATTCAATCATTGGATAAAGAAATTTTCCATGAAAATGATAACAATATTTTATTTCTTCGAATGTGCGGCAATTTTCAGTCTTATGTTCAATAATCTGAATTTCCTTTAGCTCTTCCGGCGATAGTTGGCGTAATTTTGAAGAGATCCATCTAAAGTCTTTTTTTTCAATAGTTTCGATCTCCTTTGTCTCAAATTGGATTTTGCCCATTTGAGGAGGTGTTAAGTAGGAAATGAGTTCAGCTTTCGTTAATTTTTTTATTGAACGAGCTGTCCGAGGATACTCTTTCCATATTCCAAAGAAGTTCTGAGTCGTGCTCCAGGGGATTATCCACTTGTGAGGACTTATACAGAAGGGGATATGGTGTAGAAGAGCTTCGGACACTTGTGGTCTTTTGACTGTTCTAAATAAAACGAGTGCAAATTCTTCTCGATGGTCCTTGAGTGATATTATAGAATTCTTTAGTTTTAGATTTTGAATCCTTTTGACTGGTTTGATGAGGACATTAAAGTAATGCTTTGAGATATAAAAGTGATAGATGAAAAAAAGTAGGATAAGACTTTCTATAATACCCAAAAAGAAGAGGCCTTTTGATGACGTTACCATGATGAGTAAGACCAGCTCGACTAGCTTTATGGGGATAAAAAAACGCAGAAGTTCAATATCCTTTCCGATGGTGGAAAATGCCAGAAAAAATCCAGTGTTTACATAAAAAATATAATGAGCAAAATTGATGACTTCTGGTCTTAGGGAGAAGGTTGTCCAGCAAATGAATAAAGCTACCAGCAAGAGATTAAGTGTTGTTAGTTGTCTCATCCTTAAGAAAACCCAATCCACAGCATTCTTGGAATAATAGCGATAAAGATCAATTTGAATGGCACGGAATGGACGATTTTGAATCCGATATAAAAAAATGAGTAATGTAAAATTCAGCCACAATATATTCCCATTGGATTCGGAGTATATTCTTGCCAGACAAAATAGGCACGAAAGATGTAGGGTGAAGTATATTAATCGATACAAGACTCTGGAAAAAGTTAGTCTTGAACTTTTCACTTTAACCGGAAACCATTTGATTTGGTTTCTAATCGTCTTTATGAATGCAATCTCAATAGAGGCCCGACTGGCATAAATAAAACCAATCCCTGTGATAATCGCCAGCTCTGTCGGTAAAAATACGCCTGCAGCGAGTAGGCCCAGGAGAGCGCACAAAACTCCTTTGACCCAGGTTGATTGGGGAAAATAAACACGTCTTGATTTGATTAATTCAATCGATTGGCCAAAAGAGTAGGATTGAAGGGCGATAAGGGACATCCGGCAGCAAAAGATTGAAAAGATTATCCAATGTTGCTGAATAATCGACATGGCCATAGAGGTTGCTAAAAAGAAGAAAATCAAGAATGTGATAGTTGTTATCATCCCGTTTGCTTGCTTTGATATGACTTCAAGATCAAACATCGAGGCTCTGTTTAAATTGAAGAGCTCTTCAATGATGAGGTTCATAAAAAAGGAGCTAAAAGGAATAAAAAGTAGGGCTCCGTAAAAATCAGGATGGCAATAATAAGCAAGAAAGCACACTTCTATAAATTCAAAAGTTAAATTGAACAGTTTACGAGAGAAATATCCCCGATTCCTGTTGAGTATTAGTTTAAGGAAACTTAATGTACCGTAGCTCCAAAGGCTGTCTCTCCCTTGAGGTGCTTGAGGGTTAAGACTTTTGGGAGATATAACGTCAGTGATACGACTCATGCGACCCTATTACACTTTAGTTTTCTACGTTGGTATTCTAGAGAGTTGAGTTTGATCTGTCGGATTATTTTCCAAGCTTCTTTCTTAGTAATCTTTAGAGCTTTGCAAAGACTTCTCAATAGGAAATCCCTCGACGCGCGATCCAGTTTTTTGGTGTTTGGTATATGAGTACGAAGTACAATAATTTTTTGTACCTCAGGAGAATGAGAAATATTTGTTAAATCATTGTTGGCCTGAGCGAGACACTGGCGTATTTCATTGGTCGTCATACCTGATCGTGAAAGATAAAAGGTAAAGTTACCAATTTCCTCTCTGGTTTTTTGCTTAAATTGTTTCTGATGTTTTGGTTTAAATGAAAATGTACCATTTTGATAGAAAGTCATTCCAATCCATTCAAAAAAATCTTTGCTTTTAAATCTTTCCTCATCTCTCTTGATGCCAAGAACAATATTTTTCCTTTTCTTTTCACTTATTGAGAGACCAAGGTGATTCATTGTCGTTTCGATGATGGCTTCAGCCTGCCGAACCATTTCTTTTGAGGGAGAGAGAAAAATAAAATCATCCCCATAGCGAGCATAAAATGAATTGTTAAGAGACATTAATTTTTTATCCAGTTCTCGCAAATAGAGATTCTCTAATATAGGTACGATGGGTGAGCCGGATGGAATTCCCTTGATGAGACTAGCTCTTATATCCTTTTCATTCTCGTTAAAATATTCAACTCGATAAGATTTTTTGAGCAATTTGAGAATTAATGGATTTTCATTTAACTCTACTGTCTCATCAAGGATGGCATCCATCTTTTCATGAACAATGTGGTCACCATAGGAAGTGATATCCCTACCGAGAAAATACATTGGACCTTTTTTGCTGTCTTGAGATTTTAAAAAATATGAAAGTTTTTTTGCTGCAGAAGCAGGGCCGTGACCCTTCCTGAAAGAAAATAAATGTTCACAGTGGGATTTCTCAGTTGTCTCTGAAACAATGTTTTGCAGAGTCATGAGCAAAATTCTGTCAGCATAATTACTAATAAATATTTCTCTGATCTTTTCATTCGTCTGCAGCTTTATTTTTTTTAATAAAGAAAATTCGAAATCCTCACTCAGAATGCATTTTTGAATTTTGACTGTGAGCTCATGTCTATTTTGGAGGATCCAGTTTAGGTTCAGATCCCTCACTACTGGTGATCTATAAAGGCCATCTTTCAGATCTCGCTGTTTATCAACTAGTTTTTTTATCGCCTCATCAAAGGCATCATTGGCCATGAGGCGGGAATCAAGTTTTTTTGTCATATGACCTCTTTTCGGTAAGTCCTAATTT
The DNA here is from genome assembly GCA_947448495.1 of Bacteriovoracaceae bacterium. Classification (GTDB taxonomy): domain Bacteria; phylum Bdellovibrionota; class Bacteriovoracia; order Bacteriovoracales; family Bacteriovoracaceae; genus Peredibacter. The sequence goes on from CANFNX010000147.1 coordinate 4,386, forward strand.
GAGCCTTAAGTCTTTGCTGTGTTTGCCGAAATGAACTATGCCAACAGAGCAAGAAGGAGAAGGCGAAAGCCTTCGCCGCAGACCGCGAGTAGTTGAGTGAAAAAGACTGTGGCGGCGCATGGATTCAACTTACTCAAAGGTATAACGTAGCTGCCCCTCCGACGCCCCTTGCGGGACGCCCTCTAGGACAACTTCAAAATTTTCCCCTCTTGCTCTGGTGGTATTTCCATCAAGGTTGCAAGACAGATCTAATATTTTCTTTTATGATTCTCTAAAATCTTTTTATGGAATATTTATGGATAAACTTTTAGTTCAAGGCCCTTGTCAGCTCAACGGAGAAGTCGAAATTTCTTCCGCGAAGAATGCCACTTTGCCTATCTTGGCGGCTACCATTCTTTGTCCTTATGCTGTGAAATTTGTGGGAATTCCTGATTTGATGGATGTGGGAACGATCCTCAAACTCCTTCAGAGCATGGGAATCAAAGTTTCTAAGCATGACCATGAAATTGTCATCGATGCAACTCAGCTCGATAATCAGCATGCCGACTATACCTTAGTGAAAACCATGCGTGCCTCAGTTCTTGTTCTAGGGCCTTTGCTTGCTCGCTACGGTCAAGCCTCAGTCTCTCTTCCTGGTGGGTGCGCTATTGGCGCCCGACCCGTTGATATTCACCTAACGGGACTTGAAAAGATGGGTGCGCACATCGAAATTGAAAACGGTTACATCAAGGCCAAATGTAACAAGCTCAAAGGGGCTGTTGTCTCGTTTCCTTTTCCTAGTGTCGGCGCCACAGAGAATATTATGATGGCAGCCGTGTTGGCCGAAGGTGAAACGGTGATTGAAAACGCTGCCCAAGAGCCAGAAATTGATGATCTCGCCGATTTTTTGATGAGTCAGGGTGTGAGAATTGAAGGGGCAGGAACATCTCGAATTGTCATCCATGGGATGAAACTCAGTGAGCTTAAGGCTCCAAGTAAACCTTATCGCGTGATTGGTGACCGGATTGAAGCAGCAACTTTCATTATTGCCGGCATTATGGGCGGAGGTGAAGTGAAAGTGAAAGGTTTTAACCCCTCCCACTTGCAATATGTTCTAGATGTCTTAACCAAAATGGGAGCGAAGTTTGAGATTGGATCAGATTATGTCCTCGTTCATCAATCACCTCGCCTTAAAGGTGCCATGATTGAAACGCTTCCGTTCCCTGGGTTTCCAACGGACGTCCAGGCCCAGATGATGGCGCTGATGAGTCTTGTGGAAGGAAACTCTGTTGTCACAGAAACTATTTTTGAAAACCGTTTTATGCATGTGCCAGAAATGATCCGCATGGGTGCCAAAATCCAATTAAAGGGAAATGCCGCTCTCATTGAAGGTGTGGAGTCTCTGAGCGGGGCGCCCGTTATGTGTACTGATCTTCGTGCTTCTGCGGCCTTGATCTTGTGTGCTCTTGTCGCCCACGGACAAACTGAGGTTCAGCGGGTTTACCACCTTGATCGCGGTTATGAGAAAATCGATGAGAAGCTCACTAAATTAGGGGCCAATATTCAAAGAGTAAGAGGATAAAGATGAGTCATGCAGATTGTCTCTTTTGCAAGATCGTTGAGGGGAAAATTCCCTCAACCAAAGTTTTTGAAAATGATAAAGTCTTTGCCTTTAAAGATCTTCATCCTCAGGCCAATAAGCACTATCTTTTTGTCCACAAGTCTCACACGCGTGATGTGAATGATTTAATTCTCACTGATGGGAATCAGGTCGCTGATATCTTTTCGGCTATTCAGCAAGTGACGGTGAATGAAAAACTTGATCAAAGTGGCTTTCGAGTTGTAACGAATATGGGAACCCATGGCGGACAAACCGTTTTTCATACCCATTTCCACTTACTAGGTGGAGAGCCCCTCAAGGGATTTGGCCGCTAATTCTTAATTCTGAAGACCATTGAAAACGGCCACTAGCAGAGATCGCTGGAGTTGATTCAATTGAGCTGTTCTGGCCATCAGTATGATAGGACTTCTTCCAATTTGGGCCGTTGCTACAAATTGACCTTTGGTTGGATGAAATTCTGTAATTTCAAATGATTCATGAAATTTATCAAGGTAGTTTTGCATGAGTTCTTTTTCTTTTGCTCCACCTTGTTGAAAATGACCTTTTTTAGTCCCGCTCAACAATGATTGAACGAGTTTTGGTCGTTCTCTCTTTTCATTATTTTCATCTTTTTCTTCTGATTTAATGACATCATTGAAAATGATGGTCATATCAACTGAACCAATATTTCTTTTAAGCCAATACC
>CANFNX010000148.1 GCA_947448495.1 Bacteriovoracaceae bacterium
AGCTCACTTGCGGCGAAGGTAGTGCCAGGGGAACTTGGTGTCAGAATAGCAAGATGCACCCTCCATTTTATAAAAAAAGCCCGCAGAAATGTGGGCTTTTTTATTTTGGGCATATGGTACCAGCAAAACAATTCAGACTAATAAAGCGTTTTTCATTCTTGTTACTGGCCTATTCATTTCTAAGACTTGGTTACTACTTTTATCATATTTCCATCTACAAAGTGTTTTCTCTAAGTGAAATTCTGTATAGTTTTATTTATGGAATACGCTTTGATCTTGCTGCCATTTTATTAATCAATGCTCCGGTTATCATTCTTTCACTGATACCTTCACAAAATTTCAAATTTACTATTTTTGAACGGTGGCTATTTGTAATTATTAATATGATTGCTTTTTTAGTCTCCGTAATCGACTACGAACTTTTTCTTTTTGTTGGGAAAAGAATGAGTTTTGATCTTTTTTTCATCACAGGTGATATTTGGGATCAGCTGCCCCAGTTGGCCGTGTATTACTGGTATTTCCCGGTTGTTACTTTGATTTTCGGATTTCTTTTCTATTCATTTGATAAGTTTTTTTTTCATCTTAAGATAAACAAATCTTCAATTTTTACTCAATGTTTATCTGGACTAGTGTTTGTTGGCCTTTGCTTTGTTGGAATTCGAGGCGGTCTTCAGCATAAATCAATTAATGTTCAATCTGCGTTCACTCAAGGAAATAATGGTCTCGGAAACCTGGTTCTCAATACTCCCTATCATTTTCTGCGTACGCTAAAGAATCAATCTTATTCCAAGGTAAATTATTTTATTACGGACTCTGGTGCATTTGAGATTATTAAGAATCGTCGTGAATTAGGTCCACTAAAAACAAACTATGGAAAAAAGAACATTGTTCTTATCATTCTTGAAAGTTTCTCATCTGAATATTTAGAAAATGGCTATATGCCTTTTGTGAATGTATTAAAGTCGAAGTCTCTTTATTTTCCTTACCATCTCGCTAATGGTCGCAGATCGATTGAAGTTTTACCTTCGGTACTCTGTGGTCTCCCTTCACTGCTGAACGAACCGATCAGCAAATCCATTTTTCAAAGTAATAAGTTTTCTTGCCTTCCGAAATTGTTAAAGAATATTGGTTATCAGAATTTTTTCTTCCACGGTGGTGCTAGAGGAACTATGGGCTTTGAGTCCTTCACCTTGGCCAACGGGTTTGATCGTTACTTTTCACAAGAAGATCATCCGGGTGGTGAGCACGATGGAACTTGGGGAATTTATGATGGCCCTTATTTGGAATTTGTTTCACAAGAAATTAATAAAATGTCTCCACCGTTTATGGCAGGCATTTTCACTTTAAGTTCACATCAACCCTATTCTGTTCCAAAAAAGCTCCATGGCAAGTTTCCTAAAGGGACTTTAGAAATCCATGAAAGCATTGGATACACTGACTATGCTCTCAAAGATTTTTTTAATGAGATTAAAGATAAAAGCTGGTTTAACGACACCATTTTTATCATTACTGCAGATCACACTTCAAAACTAGAAACCAAAAAGTTCCAAAATGTGGTTGGTCAATATCGTGTTCCGTTGCTGATCTATACTCCAGGTTTTTCGCTTAAAGCGAACACTCAGAAGGTTGTTCAACATTCGGATATTCCAAGATCTATTCTTTCACTCATCGGAGGGAATGAGGAATTGATGCCTGCGACCTCAGTTAATATATTCTCTGAAGATAAAGGTTATGCCTTGAATTATGTAAACGGCAGTGAGTTCCTATTAATTAGTTTAGATCAAGTGGTAAGCCTTTCGAAAACTGGTGAGCAAAATCGGTATAACTATGATTGGTCGACTGGTAGTTTACAGAAAATTGGCAAGTCAGATGATCAACTTCTTAAGGCGTATATTCAATATTTCACCAACGGCCTCATCAATAACAATTTATCGATTTATCGCTAAGCCCAAAAGATTGCCACGAGTCTGGCCTCGCGTTAGACTAAAGTATTATTTTTATTCATAAAAATGAGGTAATTATGCAGCCTTTGGCCTCGCACATTGATCCAAATTCAAAAGAGTTTCAAGTTAATGCTGAATTTAATCGTGCATTAGCGAGTGAATTAAAAAAGAAAATCGAAAAGGCTCGTCTTGGTGGCGGCGAAGATGCCGTTAAAAAACATAAAGCTCGCAAAAAACTTCCACCTCGAGAAAGAATTGAAAAGATCCTTGATCCTGGATCACCTTTTTTAGAGCTCTCTACCCTCGCGGGTGAGGGTGTTTATGATGAAGAAGTTCCAAGTGCAGGTGTCGTGACAGGGATCGGTCTTGTTCACGGTATCGAATGTATGTTCGTTGCCAACGATGCTACGGTAAAAGGTGGAACTTACTTTCCACTGACTGTTAAAAAACATTTAAGAGCACAAGAAATTGCATTAGAAAATAAGCTCCCCTGTCTTTATCTCGTCGACTCGGGTGGAGCCTTTTTACCAAAGCAAGATGAAGTGTTTCCAGATAAAGAGCATTTTGGACGAATTTTTTTTAATCAGGCCAATATGTCCTCACAAGGCATTCCACAAATCGCTGTTGTCTGCGGATCTTGTACTGCAGGTGGAGCTTATGTTCCGGCCATGAGTGATGAAACAATTATTGTGAAAGGAAATGGGACGATCTTCTTGGGTGGGCCACCACTGGTGAAAGCGGCGACTGGTGAAGAAGTAACAGCGGAAGATTTAGGGGGAGCTGATGTACACACATCTAAATCTGGAGTTGCGGACCATTTTGCAGAAACTGAAGAAGATGCACTTGAGCAGGCTCGTCACATTGTTGCAACTTTAAATTACCGACCAAAGCACCCTGGAAAATTTATTAAGCATGAGGTGAAATCACCTCTTTATAAAGCGGAAGAAATTTACGGGATTATTCCACAAGATACAAGAAAACCATTTGATGTAAGAGAAATCATTGCTCGCTTGGTTGATGGATCTGAATTTCAAGAATTCAAAGAGCGTTACGGAAATACTTTGGTAACAGGATTTGCCAAAATTCACGGCTACCTTGTAGGAATTGTCGCTAACAATGGAATTCTATTTTCGGAGTCATCGCAAAAAGCGGCTCACTTTGTTGAGCTCTGTGGCCAGAGAAAAATACCTTTGATTTTTTTACAAAACATCACCGGCTTCATGGTGGGTAAACAATACGAAAATGAAGGAATTGCAAAACACGGAGCCAAGTTTGTGACAGCCGTCTCCACTGTGAAAGTTCCAAAATTCACGATCATGATTGGTGGATCATTTGGTGCTGGAAACTATGGAATGTGTGGCCGTGCCTTCAGTCCGCGTTTCCTATTTATGTGGCCTAACTCACGTATTTCTGTAATGGGTGGAGAGCAGGCGGCGAATGTTCTTGCAACTGTTAAGCAAGACGGCCTTAAAGCTGCTGGCAAATCATTAATGAGTGAAAAAGACTTAGCTGAATTTAAACAGCCCATCTTAGATAAATATGAAAAAGAGGGATCTCCTTATTATTCATCGGCCCGTCTTTGGGATGATGGTGTGATTGATCCTACTCAAACCAGAGATATTCTTGGTCTTTGCTTAAGTGCGACCCATAATGAAGAATTTAAAGACGCCCAATGGGGTGTCTTTAGGATGTAAGCATGAAATATATCGAAGTCATTGAGCGTGAAGCTGGAGTTAAGGAAGTATGGCTGAATCGGCCCGATCTTCACAACGCTTTTAATGCCGAATTGATCGAAGAGATGATCAGTTTGTTTGAATCTTTTAAGGATGAAAGATTGATTCTTCTCTCTGGACGAGGAGCGAGTTTTTGTGCTGGAGCAGATCTTAATTGGATGAAGGCCATGAAAGATTATACTCGCGAAGAAAACTTTAGAGATTCCAAACGTCTGGCCCGAATGTTCTCAGCGATCAATGAATGTGATGTCCCTGTGATTGGAAGAATCAATGGCCATGCCCTTGGTGGAGGCGTTGGTTTGGTGAGTGTCTGTGATTATGTTGTGGCAGCTGAAGAGGCACTGATGGGATTTACGGAAGTTCGCTTAGGACTTATTCCGGCAGTGATTTCTCCTTATTGTATTTCTAAAATAGGCGAATCCAATGCCAGGGCCTGGATGCTTTCAGGTGAGCGATTTAATGCTCTTGAGGCTAAACGAATGGGACTGGTTCATGAAGTTGTTGCCGTAGGTGGAGATCTTGATGCGAAGATAGAAGAAGTGAAAAAGAAATTCTTGGCCGCAGGTCCAATTGCTGCCAAAGAAGCAAAAAAACTCGTACGAAATGTCATGGGCAACCTCAAAAACTCAGAAGATTATACGTGTACCATGATCACAGAGAGACGAGTCAGTGCTGAAGGTCAGGAAGGAATGCGTGCACTTTTAGAAAAAGATAAACCAGCTTGGATGAAAAAATGAAAATAACAAAAATTTTAGTCGCGAACCGTGGCGAGATTGCTCTGAGAGTTCTTAAAACTGCCAAAGAGATGGGGATTAAGGTTGTGACTGTCTATGCAGACGATGACAAGAGCTTGCCTCACGCGCTATTTGCTGATGAATCTTATCCTTTAGGTTCGGGAACTTTAGCGGACACGTACCTCAATAAAGCAAAACTGATTGAAGCGGCCAAAAGATGTGGAGCGGATGCTATTCATCCTGGCTATGGCTTTTTATCAGAGAATGAAGAGTTTGCTCGCATGGTAGAAAATGCAGGGATTATTTTTATTGGCCCAACTCCTGAGTCCATTGTCCTTATGGGAGATAAAATTGGCTCAAAGAAGGCGCTAGAGAAAATTAATATTCCTCTGACTCCTGGCTATCATGGAGATGATCAAAGTGATGAAACCTTGATGAAAGAGGCAAAGAAAATTGGTTACCCTGTTTTGATTAAGGCCTCTGCTGGTGGTGGGGGTAAAGGGATGAGGATTGTTCATCAGGACTCGGAGCTACTTGAATCCATTAGGGGAGCGAAGTCGGAGGGACTCAAGTCTTTTTCAAGTGATAAAGTTCTGATTGAGAAATATGTGGTGAATCCAAGACACATTGAAGTTCAGCTCATGAGTGATACTCATGGGAACCACTTGCATTTCTTTGAACGTGAATGCTCAATTCAGCGCCGCTATCAGAAAGTGGTCGAGGAAACTCCAGCTCCGAATATGAGCCAGGAGCTTCGACTTAAGATTTGTCAGACGGCGGTTGATATTGCCAAAGGTATTAATTACCGTGGGGCCGGAACGGTCGAGTTCATTATGGGCCAAGACGGAAATTACTATTTTATGGAAATGAACACTCGTCTGCAGGTGGAGCACCCTGTGACCGAAATGGTGACAGGCAATGATCTTGTGAAGTGCCAGATTCTGGTAGCGCAGGGAGATAAGCTGCCGATGAAGCAAGCTGATATAAAACAGAAAGGGCAGGCGATCGAGTGCCGAATTTATGCTGAAGATCCTGATAATAATTTTATGCCTTCGATTGGTATGATTGATACGATCGGAGTTCCTACCTTAAGAGATGTTCGCCTAGACTGTGGTTTCCTTGATGGCACAGAAGTCGGAGTGAATTACGATCCGATGCTCGCAAAACTCGTGGTCTGGGGCGAAACTAGAGAACTTGCTATTTCTAAAACCATCCATAGTTTAGATGAAGTGCTTTTTTTAGGAGTAAAAACCAATCGCGATTTCCTCAAGCGTATTCTTGCCCATAAAGATTTTGTGGCCGGTCATACTCACACTCATTTCATTCCAGACCACAAAACGGAACTTGAACCAAAAGAATTGACGGCCGATCAGTTGGCGTCACTAGTCGCAGCAATGAGCTTTTCTCAAAAGAAGCAAGCTTTTGTAGGGGGAGCTGAAACCCTCAGCAATCCATGGACAACCCTTTCAGGATTTAGGAACTAATATGGATAAATCATTCTTAATTAATGGTAAAGAAGTTAAGGTCCAAGATTTCAAGCACGCTCACGATACCGTGACCTTCACTTTTGAGGGTAAAAATTATTTCTACTCTCTTATCAGTAGAGATGGACATGAGATGATTCTAGATGATCGTGGAGGACGCTTTAAAGCAGCTGTTGCTCACGCGAATAAAGAAGGTGAGGCGATGGTGATTGCTGCTGGAAAAGAAGCCCTTGTCTCAGAAGCTGGCAAGAAAATGAAAAAAGCTGGCGCCCATGCTGGGGGATTAACATCTCCTATGCCAGGAAAAATCTTTAAAATTCTTAAAGAAGCCGGTTCCGATGTAAAAAAAGGGGAAGCGATCCTGATTTTAGAGGCGATGAAAATGGAACACTCGATTCGCTCTGATAAAGATGGGAAAGTGAAGAAGATATTTTATCAAGTTGGTGAACTGGTCCAGGGTGGCGTAGTGCTTGCCGATGTGGAGTCTTAATGATCAAGCTTGTTGAGGTTGGGCCAAGAGATGGTCTTCAAAATGAAAAAACAATTCTCTCTACTGAGGATAAGTTTACTTTTATTTCACTCTTGTCTGAGAGCGGTCTAAAAAATATTGAGGTGACGAGTTTTGTAAAGGCTACCGCCATTCCTCAAATGAGTGATGCCGTGGAACTTTTTACGAAGGTTCAGAGCAAATTGGGTAATACAGGTATTAATTATCCAT
>CANFNX010000149.1 GCA_947448495.1 Bacteriovoracaceae bacterium
GACTCACGCGTTTATCTGGTGAACAACAACAGCATCTTTCAACTCACAAGAGACCACTCTTTTGTTCAAGAAAAATTAAATATGGGCATCTACACTCGCGCCGAAGCAGTTAAAGATCCCCAGAAAAATGTTTTGGTGAGATCAGTTGGTTTTGAAGCTGACGTGATACCTGACGTTTTCACTTACAGAATTTGTAAGAATGATATCTTCATGATTTGTTCTGACGGATTGCATGGAAAAGTCAGTGACCGTGATATCCTCCACATTATCCAAAAGCACCTTTCTAACCCGGCCAATTGCGCTCTGGAGCAAATTGAAATAACGGTGAAAGAACTTATCCAACAGGCCAATGATAATGGTGGTCAGGATAACATTTCAGTCATTCTTGCTGTCGCTCAAGCTTAAACTTTACTGAATATTTTCAAGCTTTTATTATTTTCATTCCCCTATGTTGGGCTTAAAATAATTACTATGGATAAATATTATACCGTGATGGTTGTCCCCGAAAAACAAAAAGGGGTTAAAACTTTTCGCATCCCAACCGTACTCTTTAGATCATTAGCATTTCTCAGTGTCATGCTTTTTTTGCTTATTGGTGTCCTTGCCTACGATTATTGGAAAATTCTCCAACAAGTTTATGAGAACAAACATCTCTCCATTGAGAATCGCCAGCTCAAAGAACAGATTCAATTGTTCCAAATGAAAATGAATACTCTCGCCGATGATTTAAAGCGCATTAATACTTTTGAAAAAAAACTACGAGTCATCACAGGTCTAGAAGATATCACTTCCAAAGAGCCTATTTTCAAACCAGAGAAAGAATCAGAAAAAGATTCCTATCCTTTGGAGGATCTGAACAGCTCACTTGATTTCAAGATCAATGTTGATTCGATTGAAGATCAACCTCGCTTTAAAGAGCTTAAATCTCTTTATGACAAAAAAATTGCAGCAAACTTAGGTCTTGAACGAAGTTATATTTTGACGAAGCAATGGTCTGATCTTGCCCGCCGAAGCTTTGCTCTCTCCACAGATTATGCAAAGTTTGATTTTAAATACACACAAGTGAAAGATATTGTTTCGAACATTGAAAAAAACATTCACGAACTTGATCAATATCTTTTGGATAAAGACTCTTATTTAAATTCAACACCAACAATACTTCCGGCCGATGGCTGGATTACAAGTTATTTTGGTCAAAGAATTTCTCCTTACCTCAATAAATTAAAAATGCATGAAGGTTTGGATGTTGGTGCTCCTTACGGCACACCTGTGCATGCCCCAGCAGATGGAATCGTTACGTTTTCTGGTGAAAAAGCGGGCTTTGGAAAATTCGTACAAGTTGACCATGGTTACGGTATCGAAACCATCTATGCCCACAATCAATCATTGAGTGTGCGGGCCGGTCAAAAAGTTAAACGTGGTAATTTGTTAGCAGCTGTTGGTAATACTGGCCACTCTACCGGACCTCATCTTCACTATGAAGTCAGAGTTAACGGTATTGCCGTCGATCCCTTATATTTTATTTTAGAATAAGCAAAAGGTAATATTTTATGTTTGATCTTATGATGCGGAAAATTTTCGGAACAAAGCAAGACCGAGACATGCGAACACTCAAGCCCTTGCTTGACCGCGTGAATGCCCTAGAATCAACCTATAAGGAAATGTCTGACGAGAGTCTAAAGGCGCAAACAGAGATTTTCAAAAAGAAGATTCAGCAGGATGGAGCTACAGTGAACGACATCCTTCCTGAAGCTTTTGCCGTTGTGAGAGAGGCCAGTCGAAGAGTATTGAATATGCGCCACTTTGACGTCCAGATTCTTGGGGGGATCGTCCTTCATGAAGGGAAAATCTCTGAAATGAAAACCGGTGAAGGTAAAACCCTCACTGCCACTCTCCCTCTTTATCTTAATGCTTTAACAGGTAGAGGAGCTCATCTCGTAACCGTCAATGACTACCTTGCTTCTCGTGACTCCCATGAAATGGGTAAACTTTATAACTGGCTCGGTCTTACCGTGGGTTGCATCCTTTCAAACATGGATGACGAGGATCGAAAAGCTGCCTATCAAGCGGACATTACTTACGGGACTAATAACGAATTTGCTTTTGACTATTTACGCGACAATATGAAGTTTGACCTTAATGACTATGTTCAGAGAGAACATCATTACTGTATCGTTGATGAAGTTGACTCAATTCTTATTGATGAAGCCAGAACTCCTCTTTTAATCTCTGGACCATCTGAAGGTGATACTCGCCTTTATGGCATTATCGATAAAGTCATTCCTCAACTTTCAAAAGACAAGCACTACACAGTAGACGAGAAAGCGCGTTCGGCAGTTTTGACTGAAGATGGTATCATCCGAGTTCAAGACATTCTTAAAATCGGAAACCTTTACGAGATTAGAAACATTGAAACTCTCCATCATGTTAACCAATCTCTTCGTGCTCACACACTATTCAAAAATGAAGTCGATTATGTTGTTCGCGATGGAAAAGTCATTATCGTCGACGAGTTCACTGGACGATTAAAGGAAGGTTCTCGTTGGTCTGATGGCCTTCACCAAGCTGTAGAAGCGAAAGAAGGTGTCGAAATTAAGTCTGAAAACCAAACTTTGGCGTCCATTACTTTTCAAAACTATTTTCGACTTTATTCAAAACTGTCCGGTATGACCGGGACGGCCGATACCGAAGCTGAAGAATTCATGAAAATTTATAGTCTCGAAGTCGTCGTGATCCCTACAAATCTTCCTATGGTACGAGATGATCAATCGGATGTTGTTTATGCCTCAAGAAAAGCTAAATACGATGCTGTTGCAAAGCTGATTGAAGAGTGTCATGCCAAAGGACAACCGGTTCTTGTGGGAACAATATCAATTGAATCATCAGAGTTGATCTCAACCTTTCTGACGAACAAAGGCATCAAACACGAAGTTCTAAATGCAAAAAATCACGCGCGAGAAGCTGAGATTGTAGCGATGGCCGGCCAGCGTGGCGGAGTCACTATTGCGACCAACATGGCCGGGCGAGGAACTGATATTAAGTTAACCGAAGAAACAAAAAAACTTGGTGGACTTTTTATTATCGGAACTGAAAGACATGAATCGAGACGAATTGACAACCAATTGAGAGGTCGATCTGGACGACAAGGTGACCCAGGTCGGTCTAAGTTCTTCCTTTCCCTTGAAGATGACCTCATGCGAATTTTTGGTTCAGACCGAATCAAAGGCATCATGGAAAGATTGGGAATGAAGGAAGATGAGCCTATCGAACACTCCATGATTTCTAATGCCATTGCAAAGGCACAGAAAAAAGTAGAAGTGCATAACTTTGACATTCGTAAACATCTTTTGGATTTTGATAATGTCATGAATGAACAACGTAAAGTCATTTATAAACTAAGACGCGACATCCTTAATGACGAAGGCAATTCAGAGCTTCTTTCGGATTTTATTGGAGAACTTACTTTCAACCTCGCTGAGCAACTTAAGCCAGAGAAAAAAGCCTCCCTTAGGGAATACCCTTGGGATGAAATCAATCATCAAATGAAGGCCATGTTTAATATTGAACAGGTTCTATCTGCTGATGAATGTTCCCGAGAAACGAAAGGTGATCTCGCGGAGTATCTGAGGACAAAAGCCGAGCTTTCCGTCCAAACTAAATTCAAAGACCTTGAGACGGAGCAAGTGAGATACACTCAACGAGAAGTGCTCCTTGCTACTTTTGACCAGTTTTGGAAAGATCACCTTCTTGCCATGGATCACCTAAAAGAAGGTATTAACCTCAGATCTTATGGTCAAAAAGATCCGCTGGTTGAATACAAGAGAGAAGCTTATGTCCTCTATGAGGATATGAAACTCGCTATCAAACGTGCCGTGATGGAAAGAATTTCACACATCAAGCTTCTCACGAAGGAAGAAATTGAAGAAATTCATCGCCAACAAGAGGCCATGCTAGAAGCACAACTAAAGGCCCACCAAGAAGCTGAAGCTACCAAGCAAATGGAAGAGGAAAAGAAAATTATTCGTGCCACAGTGAAAGCTGGCCGTAACGATCCTTGTCCATGTGGGTCTGGTAAAAAATTTAAGGCTTGTCACGGAGCCTAAGGAGTCTCATTGAGCGATAGTAAGAAGGATCTTACAAGAATTGAAGACTTAGGTGAATACCTACATGAACTCTCTCAAGAAGAAGAGATTCCTGCTTTTGAGGAGACCGAATTGCCAAATGTGCCAGAAGATGACTCATCTTTTGGCAGTGAGACTTTTTCTACCGACGACTCATCGCCATTTGGTGAAGAGTCTTCAACTTTTGCGCCTCAGGAAGACTCAAACTTTTCTGACTCTGAAACTTTTACCGTAAGCGATGAGACGAGTGACTCTGCTACATTTGAAAGCCAAGATTTCAGCTCCAGTGATTTTGAAACCCCTGAATTTACAACTTCAACTGATGAGACTAATCGCATAGAAGAAGATGCTTTCACCGATGCAGAAGAATCCTCTTTTTCATCCTCACCAGAATCATCCCTGGAGGATTTATCAGAATCGATTGAAGATTCCACCACCCCTGTTGAATCAACTTCTTCTTACTTCCAAGAGGAAATAAAAGAACAAAAGTCTTACAAGGCCCCAGAAACTTTTGAGGATATTAAAAAATTTGCAGAGAACTCAGCTCCTATGGGCATGGGTGCTGAAGGAAATCCCTCCTTTAGTGTTCTTTTAAAAAATATTCGTTATATTGAAGACGTAAACGATATTCTTCTACTGCTTAAAGAATTTAGTTTGCTCGCCGATTCTGAGGAACAAGTTAAAAAGAGAATGATGCGCGGGCAATTATTAATTCCTCGAATATCAGAGTATTCTGCGATCTTTCTTGCTCACAAATTAAGACGATTTGATATTGATATACAGGTTGGTCTTTCGGATGAAATTCATCCACCGAAACACCAAGAATTACCAGAAACAGGTGTTGTCTCCAAGTCGACACTTATTCAAAATCAAACTCACCATTTTCAATTTTCTGAATCCAGAGTGGATTTAGGCCAGATTATCATTTCGGCTACCCCTTCTCTGGATGGGTTTCAGATTTTGAAATACCTGGGTGTTGCTTCTGAACATAAAATTATCGATGGACTCATCGTTGAAGATGAATCTTCTGAAGACATTCCTCGCTATTATCAAGAACTTGCTCAAAAACTTAAGGCACACGCTCTAAAGGCCAATGCCAATGCGATAACGGGTATCAATTATCAATTAACTCCTCTTCCTACGGAATATGGTATATCTGGCAGTAAATTTCGCTTAAGTTGCACCGGGAACCTTGTGTGGGTCAATAAACTATGAAAAAAGTTGATGTCCTAATTGTTGGCGGTGGAATCAATGGTTGTGGACTTTTCAGAGATTTAGCACTCAATGGTGCAAAAACTCTTCTCGTTGAAAAAGGTGATTACTCCTCTCAAACATCTCAGGGGTCATCTAAGATGCTTCATGGTGGTATTCGCTATCTTGAGAATCTTGACTTCTCTCTTGTAAAGGAAGCTTTAGAGGAGAAAAACCTCTGGCTAAAACTCACTCCTCACCTATGTTTTGAAAGAGAGTTCTACCTTCCGCTGTATCGTTACTCTAAATTTACTCCCTGGATGCTTCAGACTGGTCTTTTCCTTTATGATTTTCTATCTCATTTCCAGAATCACCCCCATGCCTGGTTAGGTCCTGAAGAGACGATGAAGGCGATTCCATCCTTAGACCCCAAGGGCCTAAAAGGGGCCGGAAAATATTATGATGGTGTGGTGGATGACGCTAAACTTGCACTTGAATGTCTCTATGACGGACTCCAGGAAGAACAGGCCGAGGCCCTTAGCTATCATGAAGTTATAGAGTGTACAAAAAATCAAACTGGCTATGAAGTTTGCATTGAAGATCGCTTCTCAAAAACCAGAGAAGTTGTCCAAGCAACATTTGTCGTTTTCACCACTGGTCCTTTCACTGACATACTACTCCCCAAGCTCAATATCCCTTGGACCCCTCAGCTCATGCCATCGAAAGGAATTCATTTATGGCTAAAAGAAGGAAGTCTGAAGACAAAAGGCTCAGTCGTTTTGACAACCAAAGACAATAGAGTTGTTTTTGTCATCCCTCAACGACACTCAATTTTGGTTGGTACAACTGAAACTCCAGTTAAAGAGGATATCTTTGATATTAAGGCCAATAACGATGAAGTTAATTATCTCATAAATGTTCTCAATCAATATTTTCCAGAGGCTAAACTCAAAGAAAATTCTATTATTTCTACATTTGCTGCAGTAAGGCCACTTGCTAAGGAAGAAACTTCAAATGGCCAACTTGGGAAAGTGAGTAGGCATCATAAAATCTTTCGGCCAACCTCTCACTCCTATGTCATTATTGGTGGGAAATACACCACGTTTAGAAAAATGACTCAGGAACTGGCCCAAGAGATTGTTCCTCGCTTGGGACTTCGCTACAAACCTAACTTAACCTTAAATCCACTCAGGCAGCTCTCTGTAATGCCCACTTTTGGTGAGCAACC
>CANFNX010000150.1 GCA_947448495.1 Bacteriovoracaceae bacterium
CTCCCATCCGGACGTGGAAACGTTTTATCATCCTTGCCTTATTGTTCATCATTGTCTTGGCAATCATCGATAGGATGATGCTGAATAATCGTCGAGATGAGATCAAAAACCAGCTTGTGCTTCAAATTCTGCAAGAGAATAAAACACTTTCGCACGAACTCTATTCTGTTCTTCATGGTGTTCAGGATGATTTTAATTTTATAGAAAAAAAGATCCACAATCTTATTGTCACTCAACATAACGCCAGAGTGGATCAAGCCGAACTAAAATCGATGGTGGACTTTTTAGACACTCATTCGGGATATTTTAAAATTCGACTTATCGATGAATCAGGTCAAGAAATTTTTAAAATTGTTCAAAATTCAGATAAATCTGGTTTTACTCAGTCTCATGATCTTTTCAATCTCGCCAACCAGTCTTTTTATAAGGAGCTTAATCAAGTCAGTGGTGATGAATTTTATTTTTCGTCTATGGAGCCAAATATCATTAATGGTCTGATGGAAAAACCTCTTCGGCCAACTATTCGAGTTTCTAAGCGGGTTTCTTACTTAAATGCTCGTAATGGACTGCTGGTTTTTAATATTGATGGAGAGAGAGTCTTAAAGCTTTTTGATGAGGCGATCGATGACTTGACCCGGTCAGAAAAAAAGGCGCTCGTGGATAGTTCTGGAAACTATATTGCTAGTAAACCCCGATTACCTCTTGAGAAATATTTACTAACAAAACTTTCCCTCAGAAGTTTTGCGCCGAAAGTTTTAAATAAATTGCTCCAACAAAAAGTTTCGCAAGGAAGTTTTGAGCTCATGAATCATGAACTCGTGGTTTATACTCAGCTTCTGCTACCTTTAACTCACGAGAGATGGTTTCTTATTTCAAGATTGCCTGAATCCAGCTGGGAGAAAAAGATATCAGGAGAACGTCTTACCTGGTTGTTGTGGGAAAGTGTTTTCTTGGTCATTGTTCTTGCTTGGTTTTGGCAAGATGAAAAAAAACGCCATCGTGATGAGGTCGTCCAAGTCTTATTAAAAGAAAGAGGAGAGTTTATCCAGAATGTCTCCCATCAATTGAAAACACCCTTGGCAATTCTTACTAATAGCCTGGAAAAAAAACGAAGTATTTCCACAGATTGGATGGAAATAAAAAAAGACGTTAATCACCTCACATCTGTCGTAGAGGACATGCTCTTGCTGGCGCAAGTTGATGCCATTCACAAACTTCCCTTGAAAAAGGAAGATCTGTTAGAAATTGTAGGCAGTGCTGTAGAAATGGCAGGGCCCAAGGCCCTCGAAAAGAAAATACAGATCCGATTTAATATTGCCGAATCCATCAATGAGCAAAATCATAGACTAGAGATATCTGTCATGAGTGATCTTTTTAAATCGGCAATTTTGAACTTGATTGATAATGCGATTGATTTTTCACCCGAAGGGGGAAGGATCGATGTTTCTTTATCACTTGAGCGTGGAAGAATTCTCATAGGCGTGAAAGATCAAGGTCCTGGTGTTTCGACAGATTTTATACCGAAACTGTTTGAACGATTCAGTCGTGGAGATCGATCTCGTCCGGGCTCAGGTCTAGGTCTCGCGATTACCAAAAAGATTGTAGATCTCCATGGTGGTGAGATCCTCTTAAAGGATAATTCGAACGGAGCTTTCTTCGAGATTCGTTTATGAGGCCAATTAGTTTCATTCAAACACCTTTTAGAGAGAAGTTTGGAGTGCCAAGACAGCCACTCCTCGTTGAGAATGCCCTTGGTGTAATGGAATTTCCCAAAGACGAATTTTTTAGCGAAGCTTTTCGTGGAATTGAGCAATTTTCACATCTTTGGCTTATTTTTGAGTTTCATCAAGTGATTGATGAAGGCTTTAAAGCACTGATTCGTCCTCCGCGTTTTCAAGGAAAAGAGAAATGGGGCGTATATGCATCTCGTTCACCTCATCGACCTAATCATTTAGGATTATCCGTTGTGACTTTCAAAAGTCTTGAGGTGACTTCTGATAAAATGATTCTTACGGTAAGTGGAGTGGACCTCGTTACTGGTACACCTATTTATGATATCAAGCCCTATCTTCCTTATAGTGATGCACATCCAGAGGCCAGAAGTGGATCTTTTCAAGAAGCACCAAAAAAGTGGCCTGTCTTTTGGAATTTAAAACCAGAAATCTCTGATTCTTTAAAGTCTTTAATTGAAAACGTTATTGCTCTAGATCCACGACCAGCGTTCGATCAAGACCAAAGTTTTGGTGTCTCTATTGCCGGATACAATGTTCGATTTTATTTTCAAGACGAGACTTTCTTCATTACCGAATTGATTAAGGAAGAACTTTGAAAGTGTAAGAATTGTTTATTCCGAATTTTATTTGCGCTTTTCCTGCAAAACCATCAATATCATTTCCAAAAATCACATAGTCCGTCATGGTGCTCAGAGGGCCTTGATTGGTCGTGTAGCCAAGTTGTTGCACAAGATAGAGTGAGAAACTGTACTGAGGTAAATTTGTTGGGAGACTTTGTGTTAATTCAGGAAGTGATTGATTAAAACTTAAAAACATCATTGGGATTTCGAATGAACTTGGTGCAAGGAAGCCATGGCCAAATCGATTGTCTTTTCCAGCTGCCTCACCATGATCAGAATGATAAACCACGAGTGTTTTGGACTTATTCAAACTGAGTAAGTCAAAAAGTTCCTTCCAGAATTTATCAAACTCGATCACCGAGTTATCGTAATCATTAATACGTTGATCAATGTCTCTGTGTTTGAAAATTCTTGAGGCTTCAGTTGAGCGCAATTCCCACGGTCCATGCGAGCCACGCTGATGGAGGACAATGAAGTTTTGTGTGGACAATTTTAAGAGATCATTAAGCTTGGGTAAGAGATGGCGATCAATCGCTGCATTCGCATCTTGCGTTTGAGGAGAAACTTGCTCAAGACTTCGATAATCATCAAGATAGGCCGTGCATAAATAAGGGGCTATGTAGCGAAGTTGGTCTGCTGATTGTGCTGAAAGAAAATGAGTGGAAAATCCGTTTTTCTTGGCCAGTCTAAACAGACAGTGTTCGCCTTTAGCGGCTTTAATGCCTCCCGCCTCGCCATAACCCATATTTAAAAAGAAGGCGACGCTAATGTCGGTTGAGACTCCACTCGAGAGGCCCTTGATAGCCCTAAACTGATTTTTATTAACAAGAGTTTCTAAAAACGGTGTTGTCTTGCGTGGATAACCAAATAAACTCATGTGGTCTGGGCTTTGGCTCTCTCCAAGAATGACAATGATATTATCCCAATTTGGTTTGCTTTTAGCTGTCAGAGTCAACTTGAGAGATTCATTTTCTTCTAACGAGTATCGCCGCTTCTCAATTTTGGCGGGTAGAATCTTCCCAGCAAAGTAGGACAGTGAAAGATACATATTCATCCCGGCCAGTTCTTTTGTGGAAGGCTGACGTCCCCAGGTATTACCGGTAATGGCCGTTCTGACAGGGTTATAGCAGAAATAAAGGGCCACGATGATAGGGACAATTTTAATTGAATATGTGGTAGGAAGTTTTTTTAGTGCAAAAAAACCCAGGGCAAGTGGCACGAGCGTAAAAAGTAGAGGAATAAGGACATGCCCAAGCTCAGCAGAAAGAGTTCCCGTGATTTCTTGCAATTCAGCAAATAAAAGATAGATCTCATTCGGTAAAATCAAAGTCCCAAAATAGGACAAGTGTGCCATCTGAAAGAAGTTAAGCACAAGGAGAAAGCTTAAAAGAGCAAAGCGGATTTTTATTTGAGGAGTGAAAGTGAAGAAAATAAAAAAAGCCAGCATGGCCAGGTATTTTCCCGCTGAGAGCCATACAATGGGCATACCTTTAAGAAGGTAAAAACCGTATTGTTGGGCCAGACTTAATAAGAGAAAAGTGACCCCTAAGAGTAGATGGTTACGCCATTTTTGAAGCATGTTACAAATTAGCCGCGATTCTTAAGCTCTTTATAAACTCTCTCAAGTAAAGCCTTGCATTGAGCTTCATCGAGTCCGTGGAGCATATGACTTGGAGGTAAATGTTTGAGACTAGTTGATTTGAAAGAGACGAGTCTATTATTAATATTATTTCTAAGAGTTCTTAGTTTTTTATCACTGAAGGCTGATAGGTTTGAATAATCTTTCATTTTCTGTTCCTGAATTTAAATCCAACTTTTGGTTTTTTTTGTTCTTCTGGTTTTTTTGAGGCGCCTTGGGCCTGACCTTGCTCTGGTCTTGGCTTGTTCTGCTCTGGCCTTGGACTTCTTGGCTTGGCCCTAGGGTCGCGAAAAGGTCGCTCTGGTCGAGTCGACTTCACAGAAGCCTCGGGTACACCGACGAAATTTTCAGCAGGAAGTTTGAGGCCAATGGTTTTTTCAATACGCTTAAGAGCATCACGTTCCGTTTCATCACAAAAGGAAATGGCATCGCCTTCTTTTCCAGCACGCGCTGTCCGGCCAATTCTGTGAACATAGCTCTCAGCTTCTACCGGAAGATCATAGT
This sequence comes from Bacteriovoracaceae bacterium, assembly GCA_947448495.1. Classification (GTDB taxonomy): domain Bacteria; phylum Bdellovibrionota; class Bacteriovoracia; order Bacteriovoracales; family Bacteriovoracaceae; genus Peredibacter. The sequence goes on from CANFNX010000150.1 coordinate 4,497, forward strand.
TCACCACATGGGAGATCCCTTGGACATCAATACCGCGAGCGGCGATATCAGTGGCGATGAGAACCTTGATCTTGCCTTGCTTGAAATTATCTAAAGCCGCTTCTCGCGCTGTTTGAGATTTATTGCCATGAATAGCAGCACAAGGAATCTTGTAATGGGTAAGGTAATCAACGATTTTATTCGCTCCGTGTTTGGTGCGAGTAAAGACTAAAGTGAGATCAGTTGATTCTTCATTAATGATTTTTCGAAGGAGTTGGTACTTATCAGCTTTTTTACAATGAATAATTCGCTGATCAATTTTTTCCACCGTTGTCGATGGAGGCGTGACCTCGATGCGCTTTGGGTGGTGAAGGATATTGGCCGCGAGACTCGCAATCTCTTTGGGCATTGTCGCTGAAAAAAGCAGGGTTTGCTTTTTTGCAGGAAGCTTAGGAAGAATCTTTTTGATATCGTTGATAAATCCCATGTCGAGCATGCGATCGGCTTCATCAAGAACAAAAATTTCAATTTTATGGAGCTTGATATGACCTTGGTTCATAAGATCAAGGAGGCGCCCTGGAGTGGCGACGAGGATATCGAGACCATTACGAAGAGCTGCCACTTGGGCCCCTTGCCCAACACCACCAAAGATGACGGCATATTTTAATTTTAACCCTTCACCATATTTTTCTAAACTTTCTTTGATCTGGGTTGCAAGTTCTCGCGTGGGTGCCAAAATGAGGGAGCGTGGCTCACAAGGAGTGAGACTGAAATTTCTTCCCGAGAGATGCTGAAGCATAGGAAGAGTGAAAGCGGCTGTTTTTCCTGTACCTGTTTGGGCAATTCCTAACAGGTCTCCCCCTTCAAGAAGAGAAGGAATCGCTTCGGCCTGAATAGGAGTCGGGGTTGAATAACCTGCATTTTCGAGGTTTTTAAGAATCTGCTCATGGAGCTTAAGGTCTGTAAATTTTTGCATTTGCGCACAATGCTTCTTTAGCCAGGGATCGTCAAACGATAAATGACCAAAATAACGCAAAAGGCTATTGGACGTTAAGCTTTTTGAGAATCTGGGCCAGAAATTGATCCTTATCTAGGGTCATCATACATTTCACACCAATGGGGCATTCGAGATTTTGATTACATGGGCGGCAATCAAGGTTCTGCTCGAAAATGGTGATATTTGGATGAAGGGGACCTGATCGTCGAGGAACATTGGGTCCGTAGACGCCAACGGCGGGCACACCAAGGGCCGAGGCGATGTGAAGTATTCCACTGTCTGCTCCAACGAATAATTTTGAGGCGAGCAGAACACTTTTAACATCTGCCAAAGATAATTTTTTATAGATGGGGATATTTTGATTTTTCTGAATAATCTCTTGAGCGATCTCATCTTCGGTCCCGATAAGGATGATTTTAAAACCGCGCTCATGCAGGGCCTGTATAACATGAGTTAATAGATATTCTGGTATCACACGTTTTGGATTATGGGCGCCAAAATGGATAGCGACCGCTCTGGTGTCTGAATTGAAGCCGAATAATTCTGGCCAGGAGGCCTTGCCTGAGAGTTGAGGAATCCTTTCCTGATGATCATTTAGAAAATGCAATAATGGATAATAATCCCGAACAATGTGCCCATCGAACTTTTTAGGTACCATATTGGTATAGGTCACCCAGTGGCGCAGACGCTGCCAAGTATCTTTGATTCTGCCCAGCTTGGTTTTGGCCTTGATGGAGCGAACAAGTTGACGGCTCTTTTTATCTGATGTGAGATCGACGATTAAGTCGAAGCTCTCATTTTTTACATCCTTTTCAGTGACTAGCTTGAGATGGGGGTGAGTCTCCCATAGAGCATGAACGAACTTCGGTATGAGAAAGGAAACCTCATAGGATTGCTCTATTAAGCTATCGGCAAGGATGGAACTTGAAACGATATCACCAATATCTGAAATGTTCACTAAAAGGGCTTTTTTCATTCCCAAATCCTAACATTGATAGGTTGGTTATTCTAGGCTTTAATAGGATGTATGAACGCAAAAGAATTCGTGAAAAAGTTAGATTTAAGTCC
>CANFNX010000151.1 GCA_947448495.1 Bacteriovoracaceae bacterium
CGCTTAGAAAGAGGATGCTTCACCAGTCTTAAGAGTTATCTGCAGTCTGGACTTAGTTTGAAGTACGGTGATGTGGTCGAAGGAGGAAGGCTAGATGATTTGACTCGAAGCTTGGACTTCGATGCACGACATGAAGCCCAAAACTGTTTTGTCAGCTCATCCATTCCTCATCCTGATCGACGAGCAAAACTACCCAGGATGATTTTCTTTCTCTGTGAAGATGAAACGGGAGTTCTCCCAGCTGTCTCGAAGCTTTCACTCAAGCAGGTGCAAGTTTTTTCTCAAAAATATTTAGGTCTGCATGCCGTTCAATGTGAAAAACTCAATAAATTGAAGTCAACCACTTGCTGGCTCATTAATACGGGTTATTATGGTGGCCCCGTTAAAATCGGAAAGCGCTTTCCCTTAGCGTTTACTAAGGCCTGTATCCATTCCATACTTTCAGGGGGGGCCGATCATTATAATTATTTTGAACTTCCTGGACCCGCCTTACTGGTGCCACATGAAATTAGGGGAGTTCGCTCGGGACTTTTTAATCCTCTAGAGTTGTGGCCTGAATCTTCGGCCTACAATAAGGCGATGGGGGCCTGGTCAGGATTTTTTCTGGAAGAGTCCGCTCCTAAGGCTTCAGATCTTTCGCAAACTCTTTAAGGATAAGACCCTCCACTTTCGGGAGTCCGAAACGTGGATCATGAGTAGGAAACTCTTCAAAGTGACCAGTGGCCTGATAGCCACGCCGCTCATAAAATTGAATCAGTTCCTGCCTCACAGGAATGACTGTGAAGCGGATGCGAGAGCATTGAATCTTTTGGGCAAAACGTTCAATCTCTGCAATGATTTTTTTCCCTAGGCCTTGATTTTGCAAAGTCGGCTCTACAGTCAGCATGCCAAAATATAAAGTCCCGTTGGCTTCTTTAATGAGATGAACACTTCCAAGGAGTTTTTTACTTTCGCTGTCAAGAACAAGCATAATCATCTGATGAGGTGTCGAAAGAATCTCTTCAATACTTTCGGAGTCGGTACGTTGACCTCCCAGTAGTTCTGATTCTGTTGTCCATCCTTGTTTGGCATAGTCACCTCGATAGGCGAGGTTCACGAGGTGAGCAATTTGAGGGGCATCTTCTCGTTGGGCAAATTTAAATTCCATCATGGCTCCATCATAATCAATGTGGTATCTTTGAGTAAAATTAAATTTAATTATGGTGATCATAGATGAAAAAATTAAAAGGCTTTCTTTTTGATATGGATGGAGTGGTGGTGGACAATTATGCTTTCCACTTTCAGGCCTGGATGGAATTTGCCCGAAAATACTCTTTTCCTCTTGATGCAGATATTTATCGGGAAACATTTAACGGTAAAACGAATGCTGATCTCTTCAAAATGATTTTTGGAGAATTATCAGATGAGAAAATAAAAATGTATGCTGATGAAAAGGAATTTCATTACCAACAGCTTTATTCTCAGCATATGAAGGCCCATCACGGCCTTGTTGCGTTTCTTGAATTCTTACATGAACTTAATTTTAAAGTGGCCTTAGGAACTTCCGCTCCCACTCTGAACGTCGATTTCACTCTTGATCGCTTAGATTTACGCAAATATTTTCATGAGATCGTGGATGGCCCTCAAGTTTCTCGAGGGAAGCCGGATCCTGAGGTTTATGTGACATGTGCCAAGAAATTGAATTTAAAACCAGAGGAATGTGTGGTTTTTGAGGATTCACTTGCAGGCCTCATCGCAGGGGATAAGGCGGGATGTGAAATTGTCGGGGTGGCCACTTCACATACTGCTGAAGAACTGAACGTTTTAACCAATCGTATTGTGAAGGATTTTACAGAGGTGAGAGCACTACTGAATCTGTAATTGCTCTTTGACAGTGAGATAAACTTTTTTCACATTTACTTTGGAGTTATTAGATTCAAGGCTTGAATAGAGAGTCACTAAAGCAATCCCCAAATAAAGGAAGTCGGTGCTGATCACCACTTTCTTTTCCAGCATGAAGTCTGCAACTTTGAAAAACGACTGCTTAAATGTTTCTAGGTCAAAACTCATATCGCTTGTAAGTGAAGCCCCAAAATGTGATTTAAAGAGCTGAGCGAGTGCGTCTTTTTCAGCTTGGGGCCACTTAGGTGAGGTAAGTCCACAAGTCAGCAGTCCTTCATGAAAAAGTGCTTCATTTTCTAAATAGAAACCATCATAAATTTTTTGCAGGCCCTGAGAAAATTGAGGGTGAAACTTGGTCCAAAGACCATTGGGAGCATAATTTAAACCACCCGAGTTAAAGTCAAGATGATTTGGCCCAAGGTCCAAGAAAAGTCCATGGGGAGAAAAAAGTTGGGCAAAATATAAGGCAAGAATTTTTTCTGAGGCTTCCACAGACCCAAATTTTCCAGGTGAGTGGATGTCTGTAACAAGATGGATGCCAAATGGTTCTAAAAAGGAATGTTGCTTATCAAAAAGCTCCTCAAAGCCTTCTTTTTGCAGCAGGCGTCGAGATAACTTGGGGAGCTCTGAAGCAAGGACTTTCCACTCAACTACCTCAAATAGCACGGTGGGAACGTGCTTCAATAATTCTTTCAAGACTCCAGGTAAAATTCTCATCAAAATCATTCTTAGATTATGCTACACTCTGGTGAACATTCGCCAGAGATTAAAATGAGAAAAATCCTTGTGGCCGGCGGTAGTGGTTTTATAGGCCGAGCTCTTATAGATGTATTACTTCAAGATGAAAATCATTTCATCGTTGGTCTTTCTCGTGGTGTCCAGGAGTCCCATCACCCCCGTTTAGTCTGGAAGAAATGTGATCTCTTTTCATTGAAAGATATTTCAGATGCCATTGAGGGATGTGAGAGCGCCTATTACTTGGTTCACTCGATGCTTCCGTCTGCCTCTCTTTCTCAGGGCACTTTTTATGATTTTGATCTTATTATGGCCGATAATTTTGTTCGTGCGGCTGTTGAGCATCGCTTACAGCATATTATTTATCTTGGTGGAATGATTCCTCAGACGAATGATCTCTCATGGCATCTTAGGAGTCGTCTTGAAGTAGAGCAGACTTTCACTTATTCACCAATTAAGACGACTGTTTTAAGAGCGGGCCTCATCATAGGACCGAAAGGCTCTTCTTTTACTATCTTGGAGCGTTTGATTCGCCGACTACCTATTATGATTTGTCCTGCGTGGACGAAGACCCTCTCACAACCAGTGGCAGTTGATGATGTGATTAAGGTTTTATCTCACGCTTTGATGGATGAGAAAGTTCAGGGAAAAATCTACGATGTGGGTGGCCCGGAAGTTGTCACCTATCAAGGACTGATTCAAAAAGCGGGACAGAAAATTCGCAAGAACAACCGACTTTTTACTTTAAATATTATTCCACTTTCTCTTTCTCGTTATTGGGTATCCCTTGTGACAGGTGTGCCAAAGAAGTTGGTTTATCCACTCGTGTTAAGTTTGCGTCATCAGATGTTGGCCGATCCAAAACGGGCGTGGCCCTATCAAGAGGATTTAGGAACATCTTTGGACGAAGCCTTAGGACGCTCTATGGTTGAGTTTAAGCAGGAAAAGTTTAAGGGATATGTTCCTCGGGAAAAAGACGTTCGCTCGATTCAGCGTCTGGTTCTTCCCCAGGGCAGAAATGCTGAGTGGGTGGCAAAGGAGTATTTCCAATGGTTGCCTCGATTTTTTTCAACCTTGATTAAAGTTCAACTAGAAGGTGAGCGGTGTACGTTCTATCTCTTTGATCCTAAAATCAAACTGCTTATTTTAGAGCGCAGCCGTGAGCGCAGCTCTCCAGATCGTCAGCTTCTATATATTGTGGGAGGTCTACTCTCTGGCAAACAAGAGCGGGGACGCCTTGAGTTCAGAGAAGTGTTGGATCATCAGTATGTGATGGCGGCCATCCATGAATTCAGACCTGCACTCCCTTGGTACATTTATCGCTGGACCCAAGCGCTACTTCATTTGTTTGTGATGAAATCATTTGGTGATTATTTAAAGTGGCATGTGATTTCACAAAAAGGTCGTTTATGAAAATTTTAGTTACGGGTGCAAATGGCTTTGTGGGAACTGCACTCATTGAGCATTTAGTTGAATCAGGTCACGAAGTGACAGCACTTGTTCGCTCTCTTCAGCACATTAAACATCCCAATAAGAAAGTTACCTATATTGAAGGTGATCTTTTAAAACCTGAGACACTTCCTGAGTTGGGTCTCATCCATAAAGCTTTTTATCTTGTTCACGGCTTAAAAGAGGCTTCAAATAAATTTGAATTCCTTGAATCCGTGTGTGCGGTGAATTTTGTGAACTGGGTGAGAAACTCTGGGGCATCGATTATTTATCTCGGCGGTCTTGGGCCCAAGGGCCTAGATCTTTCTCCTCATTTACGAAGCCGTCATTTGACGGGAGCGATACTGGGAGCAAGTGGCCTAAAAACGGTTGAGTTTCGCGCCAGTGTTGTTTTAGGCGAGGGCTCTCTCTCATTTGAAATGATAAAAGCGTTAGGTGAGCGATTGCCATTTCTACCGCAATTTGCGCTTTTGAATCAGCCTTGTCAGCCTCTGTCTTTGGGAGATTTAATAAAATACCTGGATGCGGCGCTGGAGTATGAAGCTCGCGATCATGACATCTTTGAAATTGGCGGAGCTGACGTTGCGACTTATGGTGAGTTATTAGATTTGTTTTGTGAATTATCAGGACTCAAACGCAAGAAAGTCAAAATTCCAGAAGTCGAGACGAAGGTCCTCTTAAAAGTTTTGGAATATGCTATCCCTGAGCATGCTGATATTGGAAAGAAATTAACTGAAAGCTTACAGCATCCAACGGTCGTGACGAGCGACGCCGCTCGCTTAGTTTTTCCTCAGATAAAACCGCAGCCACTTCGAGTCGCTATGGATATGGCGAGATCACATTCAAAAACTCATTACCCACCTCTGTGGGAGAAAGATTTTTTAAAAATTCTCTTGAGTGATAAAATCCTGACCCAGTCTGGTTTACTTTCGCCTGATCTCTTGAAAAATCTTGAAAGAGTTGGGAAGATCAAAGATATTTTGACCAAGAGATAATCATGAACAAACCGATTGGTATATTTGATTCCGGACTTGGTGGATTGACTGTCTTAAAAGTTCTAGCGAAAAAATTTCCGGAAGAGTCGTTTTGTTATCTCGGTGATATTGCCCGTCTTCCTTATGGAAATAAATCTCCCGAAACCATCCGTCGCTATGGCCTGCAAATACTGAAATTTCTCAAAGAACAAAATGTGAAGGCGATGATTATTGCCTGCAATTCTGCCTCAACCGTCTTTTTAGGAGAGAATGAATTTGAAGGAATTCCACTTCTGAACGTGATTGAGCCTGGTTCAGCTGCGGCGATTGCCGCTAGTGTCGATCATAAAATCGGAGTGCTAGGAACATCTGCTACGGTTCGCTCTCATGCTTATCGGGACACTTTACTCAAAATGGCTCCTGAGGCCCAAGTGATCGAGCAGGCCTGTCCGCTGCTCGTTCCCTTAGTGGAAGAAGGAATGGTGAATGACCCGATTACTGAATTAGTGGCCCGGCGCTACTTGCAACAGATGATCGAGCAACAGGTTTCAACCATCATTTTAGGCTGTACCCATTATCCTGTGATCAGGAATGACTTAAAAAAAGTACTAGGGGATAAGGTCAGTTTGGTTGAGTCCGGAGATGTACTGGCCCAAAAATTAGCAACTCTTTTTGATCAGGGAGTCTTAGCGAGGCAGTCGGGTAATCGACAGATTCGAGTATGTATTACGGATCTGACTGATCATTTTGAGCGTTTGGCCCACCAACTCATGCACCCTGAGCCTATTGGTCAACTAGAGCGAGTCGTCTTGTAGTTTTTCCTCAGGTCTCGTTTTGGATGACCGATAAGTCCAAGACTAGACCAGAGGAGAATCCATGTCTGAAGATAAAAAAGTTGTAGATTTTAACAAGAAAAGACAAGAGAACATCGAGCAAAAACGCCGTACATTTGAACGGGTTGTTTTTCAAGAATTTCTGGGTGTCTATACAGTGGTTGATGACCAAGGATCTAGTTTCCCTATTAAGTTAGTGGATATCTCCAAAGATGGTTGTCAGTTTCAGCTTCCCTTCAGTTTAAAGGCCAAAAATCAGTTTAAGTCTGGTACAGAAGTCACGCTCAAGCTTTTCTTCACTAAAGGCACCTTTATCCCAGCGGTGGTGACTGTTCGACACGCTACTGAATACGTGGATAACCAAGGTGATGCATGGTTACGTCTTGGAGGCGAGTTTGATACAAGTCTTCCAAGTTTTAAGGCCCTATCTCATTTTATCGAGTTCATTTATCAATATGCGGAATTCTCGTGTCTTGATAAGGGCGAGAGTAAGGTTTACTTTCTTTAACCATCGCTCTCTTATAAGTTTTTTGTTAGCATAAAGACCTCTTTCGGAGGTCTTTTTTTATATGAAGTTGGCCATACTTGGTTCTTCTCCGCTTGCTTTAGAAGCTGCTCTTCGGTTCCATGC
>CANFNX010000152.1 GCA_947448495.1 Bacteriovoracaceae bacterium
ATACCATTATCGGAGCCGGGGCCACTTCAGGAGGAAGTCTAGATGCTTCGAACCTACTCAAGCCGGCGCTTTCCAAAGGTCAGATCCGATGTATGGGATCTACGACTTTCGATGAATATAGAAAGTATTTCGAAAAAGATCAGGCCCTGAACCGTCGTTTTCAAAAAATTGACATCCTTGAGCCTACGGTTGAGGACTCAGTTAAGATATTAATTGGTTTAAAGTCTAAGTTTGAAGAGCATCACCATGTGAAGTACGGGGATGATGTCATTCGTTCAGCGGTTGAGTTGTCTCATAAGCACATCACAGATCGAAAACTTCCAGATAAGGCGATCGATGTTATTGATGAAGCCGGAGCTTTTCTGAGATTAAGACCTGAAACACAAGAGGGTGCAAGTGTTGGCCTTGATGTGATTGAACAGATTGTAGCCAAAATTGCCCGCATTCCTCAAAAATCGATCACTGTTAATGAAAAGGAAAAACTGCGTTTTCTTGGCCGCGACCTTAAAATGATGATCTATGGACAGGATGAAGCGATCGAAAAAGTTTCGAATGCCTTAATTCTTTCAAGGTCAGGTTTAGGTCATGCTCATAAGCCCATTGCCAACTTTCTTTTCACGGGGCCAACGGGCGTAGGTAAGACCGAGCTCGCCAAACAATTGGCACAAATAATGGGCATTAACTTCATTCGTATCGATATGTCAGAGTTCATGGAAAAGCATACTGTCTCTAAATTAATCGGGGCTCCTCCTGGATATGTTGGCTTTGATCAAGGCGGAGTCTTAACAGATGCGATCCATAAAAGTCCTTATTCAGTTCTCTTAATGGATGAAATCGAGAAGGCCCATCCAGATGTTTTTAACATTCTCCTTCAGGTCATGGATCATGGTTCTTTAACGGATTCTAATGGTAGAACCTCAGACTTCCGCAACGTTATCCTCATTATGACCTCAAATGCTGGGGCCAAAGAGATGGAGGCGGGATCGATTGGCCTATCTGGTGCCCGAGGTGGGGAAATTAATTCCACCAAAAGGGACCAAGCGGTGAAAAACATCTTCACACCTGAGTTTCGAAACCGTTTAGATGCTATAATAGCCTTTAACAAACTCAGCTCTACTAATATTGAAATGGTGGTTAATAAGTTTCTCATGGAGCTTGAGGACCAGTTGGTAGAGAAGAAGGTTGAAATAGAGGTCAGTTCAGCCGCCAAATCATGGCTCAGTAAGAATGGTTATGATGAAAAGCTTGGTGCAAGACCGATCTCGCGTTTGATTAATGACAAAATCAAGAAGCCACTCGCTCATGAAATCCTTTTCGGCAAGCTTGAAGGCGGAGGGAAAGTCGTCATTGATGTAAAAAATGATGAAGTTGAATTCATTTTTTCCTAAATTAATCTGAAGAACATACCGATCCTCATGCATAACTTGTTTCAAACAACAAATGCGTGCATGAGGACCTCAAAAAATCTCCTCCACACCCACTTGATAAAAAAAAAGATAAGTTTGAAATAAAAATTGTATTTTTTGTTTGCGTTAGATCGAATTTGTGTTTAAGCTTTATATAAGAAAGGTCAATTACTATTAACCAACTATTTCCTGGGAGGAAATTATGGCTAAGAAAGCAGCAAAAAAAGCTACAAAAAAAGTAGCAAAGAAAGCAACTAAGAAAGTAGCAAAGAAAGCTACAAAGAAAGCTTCTAAGAAGAAGTAATCTCAAAAAGCCCTCGCAAGAGGGCTTTTTTTTTGCCCTCTTTTCTATTCCTGATCTCGTTTTTTTTCTTTGTCTTCTCTTCTCAATATCGGTCTTGAAATACTCAGAAAGCTCGGAACCATCGCTGAGAAACGATTGAAGTTTAATATTTTTGGAATTTGTCCCATAAAGTTTACATGTGGGGCAAAAATAATGACGGTGGCCCGTAATAAGGTCGAAGCGGCGAACAGAATGAGATAATGATTCGATCCTACAGGCAAACTTTTCATAAAAAGTGCCCCTAGGGCCGATCCAATCACCATGCCGGTCGTATTTAAGAAAGTAATGTAAGTGATTAGGCTTGTTCGTTCGCGATCGTCAATTTTTTGATAGTACAAAAGTATGGTGGAGAGTTCAAAGGCTGCCCAGTAGCACCCAGATAAGAACTCAATGCTCATAATCATCCAGTAATTTTGAGTCAGGGCCCATAAAAGAGGGCTGGTAGTGATGCCAACCGTAGAAAAAATCAGCAATTTGTTGATGTGGTGAGACTTCGCCTTGTTTTGAATAATCCTAAAAGCAAAAACTCGTCCAAAATAGGCAACTGAAGTGATGGCCATGTACTCAAGGTAGTTAAAATTGAGTTTACCGAGCATATAGGGATTGAAATAGGGGGCTGAAAAATGCACGGTAATATAAAAAAAGAAAAGGAACATGATGAGTTTTCCCTGGTCGGTATGGCGAATCCCGCGGAGAAAATCCCTTAATCGAACCCGATGTTCCGATCCTGGGGCCAGTTCATAATCATTATGGTGTTTCTTTACTTCATACCAAGAGAGGCATTTCAAAATGAAGCCGATGCCAAAGATTCCAACATAAACCTGTAACTCGCGAGAGGCTTCTTTGGCCCAATAAAGCAGAATTCCACTGGTGATAAGACCTATAAAAACTGAAAATTGAGCAAATTGACTTCGGATGGAAAAAAATTTGAGTCGAAAGCGAAGGGGGACTGTATGTCCCATGAGGCGATTCCATGGAGGATTCAGGGAAAGAAGACTTGCCCAGTATATTCCTAGGGTCCCAATGACAATAAATGCAGAGTTCACTTTATACCGGCCAATCAAGATCAGAGGGATCATTGAGAAGGCTTGAATGGCCAGAAATAAGAGCATTCTATTTTTTAGAGAATATTTCCTAAAAAAGGATCGAATAGAAAAAAGTTGGAAAACGACTCCTATAAATTGGGGAATGACCGTTCCAAGACCTGCGATCACGTCGGAGATTCCTAGGGCGAGCATGAAGGCACAGAAATAACTTTCGGCCATACCAATGTTGAGACTAGTGTAAGTTGCATCTCTAAAAGATGCTTTAATATGTTGCTTGGTGGAGACAAGAGCTGTTTTGCTCATCTGAACGGCCTATGATAGTCTGAAAAGGAAGGTTAAAGACAGGATATCTTCCCTCAAAAAAAAACTAAACAGGAAAATACGGCCAGAAAATGAAGCATCTCAATCAAATATTTTTTAAGGGGCTCATCGTTGTCCTCCCCATTACACTGACTTTTTACCTTTTGTTTTGGGCAAGCATGAATATTGAGTCTCTTTTTGCTTCTGCGATCAGCGTTGTGGTGGGTAAAGAGCTCTATATCCCAGGATTAGGAATTGTTTTAACGATTCTGTTTATCTTTTTAGTTGGATTGCTCGTAAATAACTATTTCACTGGCAGAATATTGGCCTGGATTACCCAATCGTTGGAAAAAATACCTCTGATAAAGGCGATCTATAATCCTCTAAAAGACTTGATGGCCTTGATTCCCGGCAGAAGCAGTGAGAAGAATAAACCTCAGCGAGTGGTTTTGGTTCCCATTGAAAATGCAGGCATTGAAGTGATGGGCCTAGTGACAAGAGAAGAGCTGGATGAAATTCAGGAATCTTCCAAAGTCACAGTCTATGTCCCTTTTAGCTATATGCTTGGTGGAATGACTCTGATTGTCCCAAAAGAAAAAGTCAAAATCATTGATATGCCAGTGGATCAGGCACTTAAGTTGTCAGTCACAGCATGGATTAAGGCGAGTGAAGAGCGTCGTGAATGAATGTCCTCTATGCCAATCTCGAAATCAGTTAGAGTTTGCTCGGGATAAGTCCCGGGTTTATCTGAAGTGCTTAGTTTGCAATCTCATCTTTGTTCCGCGAAACCAACTGGTCTCAAATATTGAAGAAAAAAAACGCTATGATGCTCATCAAAACAGTGAAGAAGATCTAGAGTATCAAAATTATCTAAAGGAATTGTTGCAAGTTATTTTACCGCATCTTAATGATTATAAGCTTGGTTTTGATTTTGGATGTGGACGAACCAAACTTCTGGGATCTTTGCTCAATCAGCTTCAGTTTTCAGTAGCATCTTATGATCTTTATTTTTTTCCGGATCCCATTCTTTTAGAGCAAAAATATGATTTTATTATTCTCTCAGAGGTGATTGAGCATTTGAGGGAACCGATGCTAGAAATGCAAAAGCTTCGCTCGCTTCTTAATCCGAATGGAAAGATTTTTTTGAAAACACAACTATCGCCAGAAACCAGTGATGAATTTAACCATTGGTTTTATAAAAGAGATAAGACTCATATTCAGTTTTTTAATGGGCATTCACTGGCGTTTCTTGCAAATGCTCTCAAGCTCAAAGGCCCTCAGGAATTGGCCCCAGATGTCTTTTGTTTTATGGGATAATTGAACGGAAGTAATTGGCCATATCATTTATAACAGCACCACTGATTTTGAGCTCTCTATAAGTGATGTTGGACATTTCAAAAATTCTTTTCGCGATAGAATTTTCAACTGTTCCAGTATACTTATCAGATAAATACACCACTTCTTTAATTTTCACTGTCGCAAGCATTTTAGCGCATTCATGGCAGGGAAAAAGAGTCACGTAGCAACGAGAATTTTCTAAAGAAGCCTTCGCGTGGAGGATAGCGTTTGCCTCGGAGTGGACGACATAGGCATATTTCTGCTGATCCAAAGGGACACTTCTAATGTTGCCCCAAGGAATTTTAGACTCATCAATGCCAGCAATTTGGCCATTATAGCCCATGGATATCTGATGATTATTATCATCTACAAAGACACATCCGACCTTGGTATTAGGGTCTTTGCTCTTAAAGGAAGCCATCATGGCCTGTAGCATGAAGTATTCATCCCAATTTAAATAAGAACTTACCGGTACCAGATTGATATTTTCGGACATTTTTATCTCAACATTTTTGATATTTCGAAGTATCTTTTAAGGGTCAATAACTGTCAATCAAGGTGCCGATATGAAATACGAAATTCCACGTGAAATGTTTAAACAACGTCTAGAAGATCGATTGAACTTTGTCTTTGTGGATCTTCTTCCAGCAGACCGCACCCCTGTGAATTTTGAAAATGTTATTCATATCAACTACAGCTCAAAATTTAAGAATGAATTTCCTGTTCTTTATCCTGATAAAGGCCAGAACGTGGTTCTTTATAGTCTTCAAAAAGGCGATGACGCTCCTGCTAAGGCTGCCCAGGATCTAGCTGATTTGGGCTACCATTTTGTCTATTTCTACAATGGTACTGCTGACGATATTGTTCTCGATAAAGGTTTGAATTAATTTGGCTGATCGAAAGATCTACCAAACCGTCGAATCTACAAAACAGCATCTAGAAACTGTCTCTCCTACTTTTTGTGCAGCTAAGTGGACGCAAGTCCTATTTCAGTTACATTTGGGAAAACTTCATAATTGCTGCCTCACTCCTGCTCAAAAAATTGATCCACATTCTCTCTTCGAGAGCGCTCAGCTCGTGAAAGAGCGTGCTGAGTTTCTGGCCGGAAACAAAATAAAAGAATGCTCTGCTTGCTGGGATGCCGAGAGTAAAGGTCATGTCAGTGACAGAATTCACAAATCCTCTGACCCTGGCTCTGCTGAGTTGTTAAAATCTGAAAAGAAATTCCAAACAAAAAATATAGCTCCCACTTATATCGAAATAAGTTTGTCCAATCGCTGCCAGTTTAAGTGCGCTTACTGCTCGCCAGAAAACTCCAGTGCCATCTATAAAGAAATCAGTGAATTCGGTCCTTACCGCGCTAGTGAAGATTCTGGTTATGGAGGCCATCTCAAGCGTGGTGAGAATTTTTATCTGGATAATGATGAAAATCCTTATGTGGATGCGTTCATCAATTGGTTTCCTAAAATTTCCAATGAAGTAAAAGTTCTTCGCTTCACTGGGGGAGAACCTTTATTAAGTCATAGGCTCTTTGATCTACTGGATCTGTTAAAAAATTACCCCTCACCTGGTCTTGAATTGATTTTTAATTCCAATTTGGGAATTCAACCAAAGATTCTCGATCAATTCATCGCTAAAATTAAGAGCCTACCTCAAGAATGTTTTCAGAGAATTTCATTTGTCACGAGTATTGATGGCTGGGGCCCAGGTGCTCAGC
>CANFNX010000153.1 GCA_947448495.1 Bacteriovoracaceae bacterium
GAAAAAAGGACGGTTTTAAGCAAAAAAAAACCAGACCGAAGTCTGGTTTATATTTGGAGGGGTGGAAAATTACTTATCATCCCCAACAAGTAACATAGTTGAATCGATGTAGGTTAACATCGCAGCACGAAGCTCATCCAAAGACACCTCTTTATCAGTTTGGCCTTTAAAAACTTCTTCCTTGATCATTTCTATCGGAAAACCAGTCATCTTCGCAAGAGTCTCTAGACTAACTTTTGCATTTTTTGTTTCTGAATCCAAACGGTTCAGATCCTGTGCCATCATTCTTAACTCCTTGAATAATTGACCACTCAAATCCTTAGAGCAGCAAGTAGCCAAAGCATATCGATGGGCCAAAAAGAAAGTCAATCCAAGGCCTCACGAATGTAAGTTTATGTTAGAGGATGATAAGAATAAAAAGCTAAAGTCTCAGGATTATTAGAGGAATTCCATTTAGATTTATCCAGAATCTGGTGTTAGATTTTTTAGTGCCCTGGTACATTTAAGAATCTAAGGAAGCTTGAAACCTTGGCCTCCATTTCTTTAAACTCAGAAACCGCCGAAGAAAGCAGAGTCACTCCACCACCCGCACCATATCTCCAAAGTTTTTGCTCCAGCTGAACGACGGCCGTACGAATATTGATACTCGCCATTTTACGCTTACCAAAACAAAGAAGTGTTGAACCACAGTAAACACCCCGCTGATACCGCTCTAAACCACCTATAATCTCCATCACGCGAGTTTTAGGAGCTCCTGTAATGCTTCCCCCTGGGAATAAACACTTCATGGTCTTGAGCAAGGAAACATCTTGGTGCAAACGAACAGAAATCAATGAGTACTGGTGGAGGAGGCCAGGAACAAGGAGAGGTGCCCTTAACTTTCTAACTCTCGCCTCAGGCCTGTCAAGTTTGTTAAGGTCATTTTTGAGGAGATCAGCAATCATGATCAGCTCACCTTCCTCCTTGGAATTACTCAACATTTTTTGCCAAAGTTTTTTCCATGGTCGCCCGTTTCTTTGAACAGTTCCTTTAATCGGCATCGTAAAGACTTGTTGATTCTGATATTGAAAAAGACACTCAGGAGAATTACTGAGAATTAGTTCTTCTCCCAAATAAGTCGCATGAGCATAGGCGCCCAATTTTTTCTGTGAAAAAAAGTAATCCGTTAAATCTCTCGGATCAATCGCTTCCTCTGTCATGAAGTCGAAGGGATAAGTTAAATTCACTTGATAACAATTTCCATCTCTTAGCTCTTGTTGGACTTTAGCAAAAGCTTCTTTGTATTCAGTCCATGTTGGTCTCTCTAGAGTTATTAATTCTAAATTTTTGCGTTGGGATTTCTTTGGCTTAAGTTTCTTGTGAAGACGATATTCAATATCAATCACAAGAGGAGCATTTGCCTCCACAAGATGTTGAAGTCCCTGTTGTACGAGACCGAATTCATAATAGAAATGAAAGACTCTTGGTTTTTCGACTACCGACTGAAGCGGTAATTGATCGAGCTGGTTTAGAAGGAGTTCGAATTTATAAGTTTCGGGAAATCCTGTCAGTAAGTTAAATCTATAATCACGATAATAGATATAGGCATGAAGGGGTTCAGTGAGTTCTAAAACTGAATCATTCTTCCATTTAAAACGCGAAAAGATCATGCCTAAGACTCGGAACGATTATTTTCAAGTTCCGCAAATTTCGTCTGAGAACCAATCCAAGAAAGTTCAACTGTTCCTGGTTCACCGTTACGGTTTTTAGCGATGATGACTTCAGCGACACCTTTTTTAGGAGTGTTTGCATCATAATAATCTTCACGATGAATAAGCACAACGATGTTGGCATCCTGCTCGAGGGAACCAGACTCACGAAGATCTTGAAGTTGTGGACGTCGATCAGTTCTAGCAGCAGCACTCCGGTTGAGCTGAGAAAGGGCAACGACGGGAATCCCAAGCTCGCTGGCCATCATTTTTAATCCTCGTGAAAGCTCAGCAATTTCTTGTTCACGGTTTTGTTTTTTTACGTGCATGGGCATCAACTGAAGGTAGTCGATGACAATCATAGCGAGCCCCTGCTCGGCTTTTAATTTACGGCAATAAGAGCGAATATCAATAAGATTGGTCGCTCCGTTATCATTAATATAGAGTTTTAAATTTGAAAGCTTCTGGATGGCCCCAGAAATCGATCTCAAATCCATTTCATTGAAATCTTTTGTTTTTAGTTTACGGGCATCCACACAGGCTTCAGAAGCCAGCAGACGCATAGAAAGCTCGGCGTACATCATCTCGTAAGAGAAGACGGCAACGGCCTGATTAGTTTGTTTAGCTGCAGCAACGGCCCAGTTGAGTGCCAAAGCTGTTTTTCCCATCCCTGGTCGAGCCGCCATAATAACGAGCTGACCCGGCTGAAGGCCCAAAAGTCTGACATCAAGTGCATTAAAGCCAGTTGAGACACCAGTGATCTCCCCCTTGGCCCGAGCAGGTCGCTCTAATTCTTTTAAGTTCTCATAAAGGGCTTCTTTAAGAGAAATCATTTTATTATTTTTTGATTGGGCAGTAAGTTTAAAAAAACTTGCTTCAACTTCCGCTAGAAATGCTTCCACATCACCAGAAAAATTTGTCCCTGTTTGCATCACACGGCTAGCTGTGCGAACGACATCTCTCAGGACACCTTTTTGCTTAATTAAACGGGCGTAATGTTCAACATTGGCGGATGTTCCAATCTCATCACAGAGGGCAACGAGGGCTGATTGGCCCCCGATTTTTTCTAACTTCCCATGATCGTTAAGTCGTGAAGCAACAGTCACGATATCGATTGGAAGTGACTCAAGATGAAGGTCCTTCAATGATTCGAATATAAGACCATATTGAGGATGGTAGAAATCGTCTTTGGTAAGATTTACATCAGAAATTTCATCGAAACTCTGATTATCGATAAGGAGACAACCAAGGAGTGCTTTTTCTGCACCTATATCATGAGGTAATTCGTTACGATTATCCTGGGCCATGTGTGGTTGCTCCTGAAACATGCACATCCTGTACATGAAAAACCTGGAGGGTTCCCCCTCCAGGTCGAAAACGAAAAATTATTCAGCGTTAGCAGCAGCTTCTGCTTCTGCAGCTGCAGCAGCTTTCGCAGCTTCAGCCTTAGCTTTCTTCTCAGCATTTCTTTTCTGAGCTTCAGCTTGTTGCTTCTTAAGTTCTTCGGCCATAGCAGCATCGATAGCAACTTTAAGATTGAATGTTGCAACAACATCATTGAAAAGCTTTGCTTTAACTTCATAAGTCCCGAGAGACTTAATTGATCCGTCGAAAGCAAGAAGACGACGCTCAATTGAGACGCCAGCTTTTTCAAGCTCTTTTGCAATGTCAGTAGATGTTACAGCACCAAAAAGACGACCATTGGCCCCAACTTTCTTGATAAGTTCAACAGTGATACCTTCAAGTTTTTTCTTGGTAGCAAGGGCAACATTCTTTTCTGCTTCAATTTTCTTAGCAAGCGCTTTTTGCTTATCTTTAAGAACGTTTGAGTTCTTTTCATCAGCAAGAATAGCAAGCTTGTTTGGGTAGAGGTAATTACGAGCAAAACCAGCAGATACATTAACGATCTCGCCGATTGTTCCTAACGTCTTAACCTTTTCAATAAGGATGACTTTCATATTAAACTCCTTGAATCTTAATCTTCAATTTTGGGTTTTACAAAATACTTTCTAAAATCAAACCAGTTATCAAATAAACCAGCCGCAGCGATCAAGTAACTACCTTTATCCATAAATAGGACAAACATTACGATCAACGTACGAAAGAATCCCACAATTCCAAGGAAATTTAGAAGGTCGCTAAAGACACCGAAACCTTGGAAGAAATAAAAAACTCCCAAGCATACGATGATAATTCCACCTAATAATTCCGCATTCTCAAATCCCAATTTATCACCCCAGACGGCCAGGACCAACCCTAAAGACAAGGGGATCACATATCCGAAAGGAACTTTAAAATTTAAAAGATTTTTCTCTGAATAGGGGTAATCCTGACCACTTAAAAGCAAACGACGGCTCTTAAGCACCAGAAACATATTAAACCAAAGCATTAGGAAAACACCGATAAAAAAGTAACTAGGTAAAGATTCAATCATAGACTTCGCAATCAGATCTGGACGATCTAAGAGTTGAAGCACTTCGATTGAATTCTCATCCGAGCTTTGCTCGATCATTTTCTTATATTCGGCTAACTTACCCTTATTCTTCTCTAATTGGAGCAGAACAAACTGCTCAACCGATGTATTCTCTGACTTGATTACGCTGTAAAAACTGGCGGAAATCAGAATGATAAATCCTAATCCGAAAGAGACTAGCCCTTTCACAGGCGAAATTCCTCTACGGGCAATTTCAGAAATACCAAAAGCAAAGATGAAAACACCGACATAAAAACCAAAAAGAGTGAGGTCTCTATAAATCATGGATGCAAAGATAAAACTAAGCACCATGCCAAGGATTCCAATCATGACACCTTTCGCTCTTCCATAAAGGATAAAGCCGAGGGCCAATGGGAACGGGGCAAACACTGACATGATGAAACTCACACATAATACAACAGACGAGACTCCTAATAGGAGCAGTCTCGTGGTAGATAATTGTGGGTTTGGTAACACTTCAGCGTTCACTGGTCATTCTCTCTTAGCGAGCAATCTCGTTAGATTGGTAGCTGATAAGAAGCATGTTACGACCGCGCTTAATAGCTTCGTTTGCACGACGCTGAAAAGTTGGAGTCAAACCAGTGATACGAGCAGGAGAAATTTTTCCGAACTCGTTAACTAGCCACGAATAAGACTTAGGGTCTTTCCAATCAGGTGAAGTTTTAGAAGCAGAGAACCAACAAGACTTACGCTTAGAGTGCATCTTCTTGTCTTTGTCTTCGCCGCCAGCGAACTCATCATCAACTTGAGCAGCTTGCGTATGATTAGGGTTCTTGTAGTTCTTCACGATGTTAGCTTGGTCTTTATCATTTCCAAGTTTAATGATCATGTGGCGAACGAGATTTTCATTGATGCGGAATTTACGCTCAATTTCAGCATTAAGGTTACCAGCACCTTTGTACATGAAATAGTGGTAAGCACCTTTTTTAAGACCAGATTCAGTAGGTTGAGCAAAAGATTTTACTCCCCATGAATCATTAACAAGAACTTCTGCACCGAACTCTTTGAATGTCTCATTGAGAACACTCTTGATTGAAGCTACAGCTTCTTCAGATGCGTCTGGGCGAACGACAAACGCCGTTTCGTAGATCATATTTCCTCCAGGGTTATAATTAAGCCCATGGTCACTATTGCCATGAGCGAGAATGAAATATTAAAAATGAATGTCTTCGGGAACTTAGCACAGACCCTCTAGGACGTCCAAGGCTTTGTGACCGCCACCCAAGCTAACGCACTACGCAACTCTCGTTTCAACTCTAAGTCCTTGGTAATATTTTCATCTCCCCTACAATGGCTGGGCCCATAACGCCAAAACCCTCCATGATTGGAGTCATAGGCCCAATCCTCACCTTTGCCAAAGCTTTATAAAAGTTGGGTGAAAATCAAGATTCAGAGCTGCCAGCTGAATGGGACAATCTACAATTGATAACTGTCGAATCTTTTTACACCCCTCATAAGAATTTCCGAGTGTCGCCCGCATTTGCAATCTTCGCTATAGAATGTTCGCATCTAGGAGATTCTATGAAATACACTACAGTTGTTTTAGCAACCCTCGCTTTTACAGTGGCCTGTTCAAAAGTTGAAAAAGTTGAAAAAAACATGAATTCCATGAAATCTCAAACTGAGATGATGTCAACAACTACCAATCAAATGAAAGATACCACAACCATCATGTACCAGCAGGTTCGATCAAAAGAAGCCGAAGATACCAGAAATAAAAAGTTTTCAATCCTTAAATCCGAGACTGAAGGGATGGGGGAGAAAATAGCAGCGGCAGCAGTGTATTTTAAATCTTTTGAATATCAACTTTGGTCTGGTGAAGGTGAATTTGAAGATGAGCACACGAGAGAGGTCTTAC
>CANFNX010000154.1 GCA_947448495.1 Bacteriovoracaceae bacterium
ATAATTCTTCGATATCTGCAGCATACAGGCCTCGGAGATTGAGCACCATTCTGTCCTCAGAGCATGGACAAAAAAATGAGATCTGGCGAGAGCCAAGGTAGCTCAGGCCGTGGTCTTCAAAAACTTTCACAATTCTTTCAATATCATCCGTACCCATTTCAAAGACTTCATTGAAAAAAGCCTGATTCTTCGCAATGAAGTCTTTTCTTGAAATAGACTCATCAACAACAGAGTTTGTATTAACAGGGGGAAGTTTTGTGACAAGTATCGATTGATCACTTTGTTTGGCCACTATCACTTCAGAGTTCGTTTGATAGGATTCACAAAGAACTTGGTTCATCAGGTCCTTCGTACTTACATCTTTTAATTCTAACATTGAAGTGTAAGGCGATTTATTATTAGAAAAAATTTTAGTCACTCGTAAACTACCGGTTATTTTATCCGGAAAAGTATTAAAATCTTCAGGGAGAAGAAGGGTGCGCGTATGTCCGGCACTGTTCGTTTCAATTTTTAAACGAAAATAGGGCTCATCAGAGTCAACATAAAGACCGAGGTTTTCTCCTGGCTTGAGAAAAAAAATAATCGGTAACATTCCCAAAAAAGTATCTCGAAAATAAGAAAATCCCTCTCCTTTCATTGGATGAAGAAGGACGAGATCATGGATAAGCTTTTGACCCTCTAAAAAATTAATATTGAAACCGTTTTTATGGTCAAGAAAACTGTAGAGACGACTTGTGGCCAGCATAGCAACTCCTAGGGCCTAGATTTTAGCATATTGCCGCCCTTTTTTGTTAATCTTTCTCAAGACAAAGAGTAGAATCTTAGCATCATGATGCATCTTGTTTATTTCTCAAGAAAATCCCAGTTCTTAGATGAGCTTAAGACTCTCGCTGGGGATAAAATGATCATTACACCGAGTCCGGCCAAAGCGGATGGTGTGCGTTCAATGCTTGAGGAAGCGTCGCAAACGGATGTGGTGACGATCTCAAAATTTACCTCGGATCTCATCAAAAAGTTGTGGGGAGAAAAGCATGAACTTCCCCTTAAACGAAAAGCTGAACTCATGCTTGTTTTTGGTTTTTTAAAGAATCGATATTTACCACAGCTTGGATATGAACAGTTCACACAGGCCTATAATCTTTTTTCTGATCTTCGCAGTTTTACCCTTGATCAAGATGCCCTTAGCTCCATTATGGAGGAACAATCTCCAGATATTCAACAAGCCGTTTCCATGCTCTGGACACTTATGGAGGCGACTGGATTTTTTGACGAGCATGGTGCCTACCAAGCAATCACTGAGGAGCTAAGATCCACGGAAGAAAAATTAGAACTCAAAAAAACGTTTGTCTTTTGGGGCTTTCAGCATTTAAACGGACAGCAGCTCGATCTTCTCAAGGCCCTAAGTATTCGATATGAAGTCTTTATTCCTTTCCCTGCGGCTCTTAAAAATCATTTAAAGAAAAGTGATTGGATCAGCTGGCTTAAAGATTCAAAAATTCAGGAAAAAGATTTGTCTGAACTTAAAAAGTTACCTCGGGCGAATTGGGTGAAGGTGAACTCGAGAGAAATCAGCAAAACACTTCAAGCGATGATAAAACCTGGTGATCAAGTCATATTGGGTGTTTCAAAGCTCACTCCTTCTCACTTAGAAATGGTTCCCTCACAAGATGTCTCTTATAAAATTGCTCATCAGGTTTTAGACTCAGAACTCATGCTTTTAGGAGATGAGTTAAAAGAAATTGTCGAGGATCTTGAGACCTTAGAGCAACTGGAAGATTATTTAGATAAGAAAGCCACTGCTCTTAAGAAAACCTATGAGTTTAAAAAATTAAAAGCAGTGAATCTTTATCTTGAAGCCATTCAGTCGATCCAAGACATGACAGACGAGGTCATTAAGTTAGACCATTTCTTTTTAAAATTACTGAGAAGTGTGGTTGGACTTAATCAACCTAGAACATCTTTTGTGACGGCAGGTCCTGAATCTAAGAGTATAGACCTAAAAGACATGTCCTCATTAGAAGACATCGATCGTAAAAGGCGAGTGATCATCTGTATTGATGATCGTTTTGATGAGATTCAGGGCCTTGGGCAAAACTACACGGAAACGATACAGAAAGCGCTTTCCACACTTGGGCCAACAAAAAGAAGCGAACTAGAACTCTTGTTTAAAAAATGGGAATTCGATGATGTTCTAAGTTCTGCCGATGTCACTGTTTTAATGTCTGAATCGACACGTAAGCACAGCCTGATATGGCAGCGTATTTTTACCGGTGTCGATTTAAGTGAAGTCCAAAATCAAACCAGCAAGATGGAAGAAAAACTCATAGATCCGATTTCACTTCATCATGAGTTAGGTTATTCGGGCTCGTTCTCGGCGAGTAAATTACAGTCATTCCTAGATTGTCCTCGTAAATTCTATTTTTCCTATGTGAATAAGTTATTCCCAGACTTGAAGCTTAAAAATGATCTTGATGCTCTCGCGGTAGGAAGTATTGCTCATAAAATTATTGAAGTGTTCATAAAAGAAAAATATTCCATGGATCAGCTTGAAGGTCTGACCAAGAAAATCATGTCGGATCACTTAAAGCAAGAGCTGGTGGTCCTTTCCCAAGAGAAAAGTCTTAAACATGAACTCGTTTTTAATCATCGCTCATTTAATGGTTTAAACTTTTTAAAGAAAATTGAAGACACTTTGGGGGGAGGGATTGAGTGGCAGATGGAGAAAGAGTTTTCACTTGAAATGCCTTATCTTATGAAGGGGAAAATCGACTGTTTAGGAATTTATCAAAAAACAATTTTCCTTTTGGATTTTAAGTCTACAAGCTCAAGTGCCTCTACCAATAAAGAAGTTGAAGGTCTTGAAAGTCTTCAGCTGTGGGCCTATGCTCAAGCCGCTTCAAAAATCTTGCAAGACGTACCCTATTCCTCCATCGTCATGGGTTATATCTCGCTTGATAATCCAGAAGAGTCGAACCTTCTTTTTTCTGACCAAGACCTGTTTGATAAATTTAAGCTAGCGAAATTTTCTAAAACTTATGTTTTTAAGACGGAGTTCCCGGAGTTATTCAAGGCAGCCGAAGAAAAAATGAAACATGTTGTTTCGGCCATTCAAACAGAGACCTCATTTGCAGCGAGCCCGCGTGAGTTAGATGTTTGTCGTTATTGTGAGCTAGCCAAAACGTGTCTGAAGGGTGAGGCGACACATGTCTAAATCGGCCAATGCGGAACAATTATTAGCCATTGAACACCAAGGTGGAGTCCTCCTGCGTGCTGGAGCAGGTTCAGGAAAAACGTTTGTTCTCGTTGAGCATATTGTTTATCTTACTTCAACTTGGATCGCAGATTACAAAAAGCATTCACAGGGTAGCTTTGAGGATTTCATTCGATCGAAATTTTCACAAGTCGTGATGATGACCTTCACCAAGAAGGCTGCTGGAGAAATGAGCATCCGCCTAGTCGAAAGATTTTCAGAAATTTTGGAAAAAGCCCAAGATGATAAAACCTATTGGATCATCGTCAACGATCAGTTACCTATGCTGATGGTGACGACGATTGATGGATTTTGCCGTAAATTAATTACCGCCGGTTATTTTCCTCATCTTTCGACAGAGGCGAAAGTTATTTTCAATGCCGAAAGAAAAGATCAGGTCGGAGAGTTGTTAGATGAGTGGTTTGAAGCTCGCTCCGAAAATATTTCTAAAGATTTATTAGATATCGTCATCCGTGAGAAGGACAGTTTACTCAAAGCATTTACCTCTATTTTTAATGATCCTGGGTTGAGGCTTTCCTGGAAGAAGTTTTCTGTCAGTGATTCTCATCCATCTCAATTAAGGATCATGATATCTCAATCATTTCAATTAAATGATTTATCCAGTGCGATCAGTCTCATTGAGCGTTTGGATTTACCGGAGGAGTCTGAGAGAAGTGCCTTTGAGAAAGGTATAGCAGAACTCCAGGCCTTGGGTTTAAAAGAAATAGAGACTTCTGATGATCTCAAAAAGTTTCATACATTTCTCAGTTCAAAATCTTGGCGACCAGAGGCGACGGCCGCTAAAAAGTCCGAGCTTTATCAAGCTGCCCATGAAGCTCGCAAAGATCTCAAAGATTGGGTCGGAAAATGGTCTCCGGAAGTGGAAGTCTATATAGAACATTATGAAACGAAGATTTTGCCTTGGGTAAAACTTTGTCAGGAGCTTTTTGAGTGGATTGATGAGCGACTTGATCCGAATCAAGGTTTGACCTTTGGAGATATAGAGTATCTTGTCGCTCTCGGGCTTGAGGGACCAGATGATCTTGCACGAATTCATAAAGTTTTTCAGTATTTCATTGTGGATGAGTTTCAGGATACCTCAGCACTCCAATTTCAAATTATTCGCTCCTTAATCGGCAGTAACTTTGATCGTCTGTTTTGTGTAGGGGATGCTAAGCAGGCGATTTATGGATTTAGAGGTGGTGAGCTTTCTGTCTTCGAAGATTGCTCCAAGTTGGTGCCTCAGAACCGCACGCTCGCCAATAACTACCGATCATTGCCTGAGGTGATTCATTTTAATAATGCTTTATTTCGAACCGTTCTGCCTTTAGGACAGGGCTTTTTAGGACATGACCCTTTTACGGTAGCCCCAGAAGATCAAAATGTTCCACCGGCCGAAGAGGGAAAAATTCCAGCCGTGGGATCCGTCGAAATCCTTCAACTATCAGTTCAGCGTGATCTTGAGACGGAAGGGAAACTTAAGAATGAACATATCAATCGACTTGAGGCTTATGCTATTGTCCAATCGATTCAAGAGCAGCTAAAGCTTTTTCCAGATCAGGTTTGCACAGCACTCTATAGTAAGCTCAAGCCAAGTTTAGATCTCATACGTTTCCTCATGGATGCGAAGATCGGTTTCACCGCCCAGTTCAAAATTGATTTACTTGATGACCCTATGATTGGCATATTCTTAACTCTCTTAAAGCGACAGTTTGATGGCAATAAACAAACAAAAGATCGTTTTCCAGAGCAGTTGATTAAAAATTATCTTCGCCTTTTAAAAATTGAAAAAGAAGTGAGTGCGGTTCATTTCGACATTTTTGATCAGAATGTTCGTTACTGGGGGCTTTTGGAGGCCTTCCGAAAGTTCATTCATCAATTGGGTGTCACCAACGAGAATGCTGATATCAATCTGGAAGAAATTGAAACCATCGCGATGATCTATCATCAAGATCCTGAAGCGGTCATGGTTCAAATCGCCAAAGGGGCCAATGAGCGCATCAGTCTTGAGCTTCGCTCAGGCGAGCTGGCCTATCGGGTTCAGATTATGTCTGCGCATGCGTCTAAGGGACTAGAGTTTGATACCGTTTACTTGGGGGGCATTTATACCAATGGGAAGGAAATTCCTGACACGGATCTTTTTGGTGAGATGCCGGGAAGTTTTAAATGGTTTTTAGATCTTTCAACCAGAGTCAAGAGATCTTCGCCTTTCTATTTATATGAAAATGAACTTTCAAAATATAAAAATTTCTCTGAGTCAAAACGCTTGTTCTATGTCGCCTGTACGCGGGCCAAGAAAAAACTCGTTTGGGTTGACCTGGAATTGCCTGAAAAAACATTTAGTATTCCTCAAGGAAGTTGGATCGATGGGCTGAATGCTTGGGTTAATCAAGGACAACCAGGTGTCGATTCAAAGTCGATCATCCGAAAAAATCTTGAAAATGATTCAATAAAAAAACTCTTAGAGGGAGAATCTCGTCCTCAGTTTCCCTTATTTTTCCATGATCCTGTTGGGATTTATTCCAAGGGCAGTGGAGAGAGTGAGCTCTTAATTGCCGCAGAATTGAGTGTCACTCGCTTAAATTCTCTGATTGATTGTCCAAGAAAGTTTTATTTTGAGAACACCTTGAAGTTCAAGGGCAATAAAGAAGAAAAAATCACCTTTCAAACAACTTATGATGAGGAAGAAGAACTGGCCAATGTTGTCCGCTCTTCAGCTGATCG
>CANFNX010000155.1 GCA_947448495.1 Bacteriovoracaceae bacterium
ATCTTTCACGATATCGGTAAAATTGGAACTCCTGATGCCGTTCTTAATAAACCCTCTCGTCTTTCCGAAGATGAATTTCTTATCATGAAGCAGCACCCAGAAAAAAGCTGGCAAATTCTTCAGGAATACCCTGGGTTTGAGAAAATCGCTGATAATGCTCGCTTTCATCACGAGCGTTTTGATGGCAAAGGTTATCCGTTAGGTCTCAAAGGTGATGAAATTCCCTTCGCAGCTCGAATTATACTCATTGCTGACACTTTTGACGCTATGACATCGACAAGACCATACCGCAAAGGTCTCCCATATGAGGTTGCTTTTGAAGAGTTGATCCAATTTTCTGGAACTCAATTCGATCCACATCTCGTGAAGTTATTTATCCAGGGAATGAAGAAAGAAGCCTTAAAAGGTGAAGATCAGTTCTTTATTCCTCTGATGGATAGAAAATTCGATAAAAACGCTGCTTAAAAACTTTGGCTACAGAAATCGGTCTTCTCATTTGATGAGACATATCGATTTTGCATCAACTCACAGCCCTTAGATGATTCATAAATATTTGATGGATAGCATTCAACTTTTTTCTTTAAGTAACTAGAGGATGAGAAATTATCTTCACACTGCTTGTAACTAGGAGCATCGACACAGGCCCAATGCTTACCAGCGCAGTTATACACTAATCCCCTGCCTTTATATTCGTAGTCTGGAGGAGTCACATATTCTTTTTTAATTTCTTTAGGCTTTTCTTTACTGACCTGCTTCTCCAAATCTTCCAAAATCTTTTCTGAAATATTTTCATTTTCGCTAGCAGCGGTAGATTGTCCGTCGATTGAATCTGAATTGAGCTTCGTATTGTCCCCAGTCCCCTCAACTGTCGTTTCTTCAGTCACTGTTTCTGTAGGTGTACCTTCTTCAATTCCAGGAAGAGCTGTCGTCGCTTCTTCTAAACTAGGTACCGTCTCTGTCGCCACCGCTTCAACAGCAGGAGATGGCTCAACGGGAGTAACCACTGCGGTCGTTTCAGATGGCGAAGACTCAGAGGCGGGAACTTCTTCTGTTTTTGTTTCTTCGGTTTTAACAACTTCTGACGCTTCGGCAGTTACTGGAGTCTCTTCGGGCTTAGCTTCTTCTGTTTTCGCCGCCTCTGGAGCTTCTTCCTGTGGGTTTGGTTTTTTATTTCTTACCGGACGCTTAAATGAAGCCGTTTCAGCTCCCTCTGGAGCTGAAGGAGCTTCTTCCTCAGAAGGGATAAAAACGAAAATAACGATAATCGCTAATCCCGCAATTATAATCGGGTTTATTTTTTTCTTTTTTGCGGTCTTTTTATCAGTGCCATCTTCACTCTCTTCCTCATCTTCAGACTCATGACTTTTTTTCTTAGGTGGAATAAGTTTTGATTTAATTTTATCGATAAGGGTTTGAGATTTCGATTCAGTCACTTCATCTTCTGAGGCTTCTTCAATATCTGAAATTTCAGTCGAGCTAGTCTTATCACCGTTGAGATCGGTGTCTGTAACATCTTCCTCTGATGAAGCTTCTACTTCATCGGAGTCCACTTCCTTTGACTTTTTCTTCGAAGGAATTTTTGCCTTAATATCACTGATTAACTTCTCAAAGATAACAACCTCTCACGGATTTACCTTGAATGAATGACGGCTTATCCAGTATTCTCATTATAAGGTACCTATTGCAGTTTGCAATATTTTCTCACCTAGTGCTCGAGGACTTAACGTGAATAAAGTTCATGAAGAAGGTATCAGCAAATTTAGGCTTACTCTTAAAAGGGCCCCGGCCCCAGAGCAAAACCAGTTTATCGCCCTCGAGAAATGGCGTGCCCTCCTTTATCGACTAGGGTTAGTCGGCGAGTATCCGACAAAACAGATTGGCTACGGGACTCTCTCTTCTCGCCTTAACAAAAAAAGTTTTATCATTACCGGAAGCCAAACAGGTCATTTAGCCCATTTGCAATCACACCATTATACCCGAGTAATTGAATGCGATTTAAAAAGAGGCTCAGTCACAGCGGAAGGACTCATCCCCCCTTCCAGAGAATCTCTTAGTCATTTTGAAATTTATGAAACAAATCCGTCCATACAATTTGTTTTTCATGTCCACCATGCAGAGCTATGGGAGTTTCTAAAAAAGACTTCTCAAAATTCACTAGCATCATCTTCACCCCATGGAGTCCTAGAGACGGACATGGCCATCAGTGAATATATAGCTCAAAAGAATGCGGGTCTTTTTATTGTTCAAAATTTAAAGAATGAAATCTTCTCTTTTGGATGTTCTGCTGAAGAAGCTGGGAAAAACATTTTAGATTTATACCGAAAATTGGCCGTTCGCCACTAAATCAACTAACTCCTGATACCTCTGTTGACCCTGCTCCAATGAATCTGAGAAAATGAGAATCATCTCAAACCTCGTATCACCCGGCGATAAAACAAGAAATTTATTATGATCTTCTATCCTTTTCCACAATGGGCCATTATCTTGAGAAGTTTTCATGAGAGAAAATTCAACTCTTGAGTGCTGCTTGCCATATTTCTGCCCAAGTTCAAAAGCAATCCTACCCATCGTACGTCGATAATTAATTTCACTTATGGAGCGAATTTTTAAATCACCTTGATGACGATAAACAAAAGAATCAATAGAATAACCAATTTCATTTGGACGTTGTGATAAAAAGCTTACGAGAGCATTTTTTTGTATTTCAAACTGTGCACACTCTTCTCTCGAAATCTTATCAAAAAAATCTAAATATTTGATTTGAGGGAAGTGGATGTTCGAAAAGAGACTCCCTTTATATTGAAACTTTGCATCAACCCTATTCTGATAAGCAACTTCAGTTTGGTCTGGATAAATGTAGTGGGAGAAATCGTAGACTCTGTCATAAAGAGGCTCTGCGATTAGGATTCCATTCTTTACCATTTGAGAGATTTTTTTTTCTTTATCAGGTAACGATAAATCCCTACTTATGATTTGAAAGCTTTGCCCAGACATTCCATATGGATCCTTTATCAAGTAATCTAATTCTGGATCTAGTTCATTCGCATTAAAGCGAGATGAAACAATTTTTGTATGAGCATCCCATCCTCTTTCAATTTGAAACTCAGTAGTGGTCAACTTCGAATTCCACCATCTCTCAACATCAAGATTCTTTTGAAGACCCCAAAAGTTTTCAAAGTTTCCCTTTGCCACAATTTGCGGTTTCAGTTTCGTTACGGCTTCAACATATTCAAAGTATTCGGGAGAATATTGTTTGGTTGTGAAGACAGGACGGTCTTCTAAAAAAAAAAGCAAAAACTCTAATGAGTGATTGATAATTTGGGGGCCAGGTTTTCCTAAGAAGAGATTCATTTCATAATCAGCATTCATCTTCAAGGGCTTCACCAAACTACACCCTCTTCGTTATTTTAAACTGATCATCAAAATCTACAAGTGAGGAGATAAAGCCTTCATCGTTCATCGCCCTACGATGCACAACAGGATCAAATCCAATCCCCTTACTTCTGGCAGGAGTGAGGGGCCATGGGAGAGAGGCTTGATAATAGTCCCATAGATTTTTATCCATTTTCCATCTTTTCATCCAATGGGCCCCAAATGCGACATGAGATATTTCATCCTCGAGCACGATATCGAGAACTTTAGCCGTTTCCTCATCTCCGAATGATCGAAAGATTTTAGCATAATGTTGGGCAAAATCTAAATTAGCAGCTTCAAAAGTAAGAGACATGACAGCAAGATACTGAGCTGGAGTTTTCAGTTTATCCATCTGACGCCAAAAGAAATCATTCAGGGGAAAATCACCAAACTCATAACCGAGTTCATTTAGGCGTTTTATATAAAGACTCAAATGTTTTTGTTCATCTTTAAGTGCACTTAAAATACCTTTTTTGAATCTGAGATCATCATCTGAATGATGGGGATAAATGAGCATCGCAGCTGCCATCATTTCAATGGCAAGCAACTCATGGTTGGCAAAGCTATGTAATGCCATAGCCTTTTTATCATTCTCATTCAGGCGATTGCTCTTAGGGAATTTGAGTTGATCATCTGAAAATTTGAGTCGATCAGAACGAACAGGGACCTGTGGAAGATGAAAATTTTTCCAAGGGCCCCACTCAAATTCAATATCAGTAATTTTATCCTCGAGAGATCCAGCTAAAAGTATCTTCTGGGCAAAGTCGAAGTAAGAAGTCATAGTTCATCTGTGCTTACGAAAAGCGGAAGCTGCATTTTTTTTATTTCCAGCAGGTCTTTTAATCCCACTCTTGGGTCCATGACCACCTTGGGGTCTTTTATCACCATTTTTTTCCGAATTTGATGGTGATGATTTTTGACCAGAGCGCTTAAAGTTATCCTTTCTGCGCCCATTATCTTCTCTTCGATCTTGACCCTGACCCTGTCCCTGGCCAGGACGCGGACGTCTGCCAAATCGACGGTTAGAAAAACATTCATCACAAATATTGAATTTAGCATTGGCCGGCATTTTACAGCCACAACTTGAACAATTCTTGCCGATTTTATCAGAAAGAAGTTCATTTAGACGCTCAATGGCCTTCGCCTTATTCTCGAGCAAGGTTTTCTCATTAAATTCAAAATTCTTGTTATTAAAATGCCTTGAGAGCCACTGAAAGAGCTCCACACATTTAATCGATGTTTCCAAGTAATCAATGTTATCTGATCTGTCATCGATAGGTTCATTAATAATAAGCTGATTGCCGACGTAATGGTTGAGAATCCATAAATAATATTGAACGTGCTCCATTAGACCGAGGTTGACCGGAGCACAAGCAAAACCAAAAATCTCAGCATAAGAAAGGGTTCTGTCTTCATCTGCCGCTTCGACCATTTCCGCCAGCTCAATCATTTCCTTCATATCCACACAAAAAAATGGCTTCTGGAAAGTCATCGTATTAAAGAGTCTCAAGAATTCTGAAAGAGAAAGAATCGGAAGTGAGTTGGCCTCAAGAGCGTGGTTTACGCTCTTAAAGATTTCTAGATCCGGGCCAACCATTGCCTTATCACTTTGAGATAGATGATGGGCCAGAGCATTTTTTAATGTCCGCAATCCATCTTCAACTCTATTGAGAGTCGTAACAGTTCCGACCGGAAAGCGCTTGAATCGTCCAGCACGTCCCGCAATTTGCTTGATCTCACTAAAAGTCAATGGATGCTCTTTATCATCCACAAATTTAGAAAGGGCCGAGAAGACGATTCTCTTCACTGGCAGGTTCATCCCCATCGCAATCGCATCGGTTGAAACCATAATATCAGTTTCACCTTCATCAAACTTGCGGGCCTGTTCGCGACGTACTTCCGGAGAAAGTCTTCCATAAACAATAGAGACTTTAAAATCAAGTTCCTCTAGATCGGCTTTATATTTCAGGGCATTTCGTCTCGAGAAAACAATCAGGGCATCGTTTTTTTCAAGTTGAGATAATGGGATCTGATGAGTCATGACATTAAGTTCAGTCATCCGAGTGTATTCACGAACTTCCAGGGTGTCACCGCAAAGAGCAAGAACTTGCTTCACAAGTTCCAGCACTGAATGGTCGCCACAAATATGAATTTCAGTTGCCTGAATATTTACCAGTGCTCGAGTCCACGCCCATCCTCTTTGAGGATCAGTGAGCATTTGAATCTCATCGATCACACAACAATCAAACCTCTCTTGAAGCTTGGCCATTTCAATGGTGGATGAGTAGTGAGTGGTATCCGGGATCTCGATGACCTCTTCACCCGTCAAAAGGGTGGTTCGCACGCCTTTTTGGTTCATAGTATCGAAAAGTTCTGAGGCTAGGAGGCGCAAAGGGGCGAGATAGCAACCTTTGGCAGCCTTACATAAGGCTTCAATGGCATGATAGGTCTTTCCAGAATTGGTAGGACCCATATGGTATACAACCTTAC
>CANFNX010000156.1 GCA_947448495.1 Bacteriovoracaceae bacterium
ATTGAGTTTTGAGGATGCTGTTCGGGCCGTACACTTTCGTGGAAAATTCATGCAAGAGGCTACTCCTGCTGGCAAAGGCACAATGTATGCCATTTTAAAACAAACTGAAGAAATTATTCGTGAAGCATGTGAAGCGGCTTCAACTACTGATGAAAAAGTTAGTCCCGCCAATTTTAACGAGCCTTCGCAAATCGTTATATCAGGTGATAAAGCAGCTTGTGAGTGGGCCATAAAGTTTATGGAAGAAAAAACTCAATCGAGAGTCAAGGCGATTGAACTTCAAGTCTCAGCTCCCTTCCACTGTGCGCTAATGAAACCAGCTGAGTTAAAACTGAAAGAGGTTTTAGACAAAGCAAAATTCAATAAGGCGCGCCTTCCTTACATAGCCAATATCGATGCAAAAACGTATGGGCCTGAAACTGGTGCAGAGGTCATTAAAGAGAATCTTCTCAAGCAAGTTTGCGGAAGTGTGCTTTGGACTCAAAGTATTCAACAGATCGAAGAAGACAACATTATTATCGAATGTGGACCAGGCAAAGTCTTGGCCGGTCTGATTAAAAAAATTAACCCTAATTTGAAAGTCATTAGTCTTGATTCTGAGACAGGATTTTCTGAAGTCGAGGCTTTATGATCGCAACCTATTCAGACTTAAAAGATAAAGTCATTCTTGTCACTGGCGCGGCTAGAGGAATTGGGAAATCGATTGCCCTTGCTCTTGCTGCTCAAGGGGCCCACGTGGTTTTTAACTACCGTGGAGATGAAGCAAAAGCTGCTGCTCTCAAAGAAGAATTAGAGCAAGCCGGCGGAAAGGCCACTGGTCTCAAATTTGATGTCACTGATTATGAAGCCATGACCAAGGCGCTAGATGAATTTACTAAAAATGTGGCCCCTATTTCTGGTCTGGTGAATAATGCAGGGATTTCAAAAGACACACTCCTTCTTCGATTAAAGCCAGAGGAAATTTCAAGTATCATAGACACGAACCTTAAAGGTTCAATGATGGTCACTCAGGCGCTTTCTCGAAATTTTTTACGTGCCGAAAATGTTTCTATCGTGAATATGAGTTCTATTGTAGGTCTAATGGGAAATGCCTCTCAAGCCGCCTATGCTGCTTCAAAGGCAGGCCTTATCGGATTTTCTAAATCTGTTGCTAAAGAACTCGCCTCAAGAAATGTTCGCTGTAATGTGATTTGTCCGGGTTTTATTCAAACGGAAATGACCGATGCACTGAACGAGAAGGCCAAGGAAGAGTACTCAAAACAAATTCCACTTGCTCGCTTTGGGAGCACTGAAGAAGTAGCTTCCCTAACTTGCTTCCTTCTTAGTAAGGCCTCAGGCTATATGACTGGCGAAGTGATAAAAATGGATGGTGGTCTTTACATCTAGTCCTGACCGAACGTGTCAAGCGACGCATTTTCAAGGGGATGAATTATATCTTTTGCCCGTTTGAATGCCTTATAAGGCCAATAAAAATTGACGACGGGAACTAGTTTTACTAGATTACTGCATCTCACATTTTGGAGGATATTTTAATGGAATTACAAGAAAAGGTAATTAAGCTTGTTGCTGAAGCTACAAAAATGGATGCTGCAAACATCAGCCTTAACACTAGCTTCGTTGACGATCTTAACCTCGATTCTTTAGACATGGTTGAACTCATGATGAAGATGGAAGATACATTTGGCGTTGAGATTCCTGAAGATGAAACAGAAAATCTTAAGTCAATAGGTGATGTTGTTACTTACATCAAAACAAAGTCTCACTAATAATAAAAAGCCTCCGCAAGGAGGCTTTTTAGTTTTTGGATGCATTTATGAAAATTAATCGCGTTGCTGTCACTGGTATGGGCGCTATCTGCGGCCTAGGTCATAATCTCAATGAAATCTGGCAAAATGCTCTTGCTGGAAAATCTGGAATCTCAACCATCGAAAGACAAAGCACAGAAAATTGGCCTGTGACTTTTGCTGGAGAAATTAAAAACTTCAAACTTGATCCAAGCCTCATGGAATTAAAAGATCAGGACCGCTTCGATCTTTTTAATCAATATGCTCTTCATTCAACGGATGAAGCGATTAAACAATCCGGTTTGCTTGAAGCCAAATATGCTCCTGAAAAAATTGGTATTATTTTCGGAACAGGTCTGGGTGGATTTCCTCATATCGAAATGAACCACAAAATCTACCTTGAAAAAGGGGCTCGTCGAGTAACGCCATTTTTTATTCCATCTGTTATTCCCAACATGCCGGAAGGCCTTATTTCCATTCATTATGGCTTTAAAGGAATTAACTTTGCTGTTGCTTCAGCATGCGCTTCAAGTGCTCATGCGATCGGAATTGCTGCCACTGAAATCATGATGGGTCGTCAAGACGCCATGATCACAGGTGGTACTGAAGGTGTGATCACCGGATACACCATTGCAGGATTTGCGAGCATGAAAGCCCTTTCCAAGAGAAATGATGAACCTCATCGCGCTTCTCGACCTTACGATGTTGACCGTGATGGATTTGTCATGGGTGAAGGAGCTGGGATTATCGTTTTAGAAAATTATGATAAAGCTGTGGCCCGTGGTGCAAAAATTATTGCTGAAGTTGTAGGCTTTGGAGCGAGCTCTGATGCTTATCATATTACGGCCCCACACCCGGAAGGTTCAGGCGCCTTACTTTGTATGGAGCAAACTTTAGAAAGTTCCGGTGTAAAAAAAGAAGAAGTGGGTTATGTGAATGCCCATGGAACTTCAACTCCTCTGGGCGATATTGCTGAAACTCAAGCGATCAAAAAAGTTTTTGGAGATCATGCTTACAAAATGAGTGTGAGCTCAACCAAGTCCATGACGGGACATCTACTCGGAGCAGCTGGTGGTCTTGAGTCGATTTTCTGTATTAAGGCCCTTGAAACGGGCATGCTTCCACCGACGATCAATCTTGAGAATCAAGATCCACAATGTGACCTCGATTATGTGGCCAATAAAGCCAAGAAAAAAGACATCCTTTATGCGCTCAATAATTCCTTTGGGTTTGGTGGAACAAACTCGTCGACTTTATTTAAAAAACACGTCTAATCTTTGACCTCTTCTTTCTTACTGAAAGAAGAGGTTTACTTTATCCAAGTCCCTTTCATAAAATAAGAAAAACATCTTGGAGAGATTCTTCATGCAAAATCATCTTAATTCTGTTGACCCTGACGTCTTTAAATTTATCCAAAAAGAACAAGAACGCCAGGAAATGGGACTTGAACTTATTGCTTCAGAAAATTACTGCTCTCAAGCGGTGATGGAAGCTCAAGGTTCTTGCCTGACTAACAAATATGCTGAAGGCTACCCAAAGAAGCGATATTACAATGGCTGTGAATTCGTTGACGAAATAGAAACCCTTGCGATCGAAAGATTAAAAACATTGTTTAATGCGAATTTTGCCAACGTTCAGCCACACTCAGGCTCCCAGGCCAATATGGCGGTTTATCTGGCGCTTCTTAATCATGGTGATGCTTTTCTAGGAATGGATCTTGCGCAAGGGGGACATCTTACCCACGGTTCACCTGTGAATTTTTCGGGCAAACTTTTTAGAGCACTCCACTATGGGCTTGAGGCCGGAACTGAAACCATCGACTACAAAAAGATGGAAGAGATCGCTCACAAAGAAAAACCTCGCATGATCATTGCAGGCGCTTCAGCTTATCCTCGCATTATTGATTTCAAAAGAATCTCAGAGATAGCAAAATCAGTTGGCGCCTACTTCATGGTAGATATGGCCCACATCGCTGGCCTCATTGCAGCTGGTCTTCACCCGTCTCCAATCGAATATGCTGATGTGGTGACCTCCACCACTCACAAAACACTGCGTGGTCCGCGCGGTGGGATCATTCTCACGAACAATGAAGAACTCGCTAAAAAATTTAACTCTCTTATATTCCCAGGCATTCAAGGTGGACCACTTGAGCATGTCATTGCGGCTAAGGCAGTAGCCTTTAAAGAGGCACTTGAGCCAAGCTTTAAAACCTATCAAGCTCAGGTCATTAAGAACTGCCAGGTTCTGGCCAAAACTCTAATAGATAATGGGATTGAGCTTGTCTCAGGTGGAACAGATAACCACCTTATTCTGCTGAAAACAGACTCAGTAAACATGAGTGGGAAAGAAGCTGGAGAGATTCTTGAAAAAGTTGATATCACTTGTAATAAGAATATGGTTCCCAATGATAAACGTTCGCCTTTTGTCACTTCAGGAATTCGTTTAGGAACACCTGCCATTACAACAAGAGGTTTCAAAGAAGCTGAAACTATAGTGATGGCAGAACTTATCGTGAAGGCGCTAAAAAATCCTCAAGATGAAAACATTCAAAAAGAAGTGAAGAAAAATGTTCATGAACTTTGCTTGAAGTTTCCTGTTTATAAATAAGGATTAAAAAATGAAATGGCTTTTACTCATAAGTGTTGTTGCTTGTAGCTCTCAAAATACAACCGTGAAGCCAAATCTTACACCAGCAGAAAAACCAGCAAGCCCCTTAACCGTGAGGCCTTGCTTCTGCATGAAAATCTATCAACCTGTTTGTGCTGCAGGTGTGAGCTATGGAAACTCCTGCGAAGCCGAGTGCAATGGTCACAAAACATGGGACGAGGGTGCCTGTAGTCAAAAGAAAAAATAATTAGCCTTTAGTCATTTCAAACGCTTAGACAACTCTGGAATGGGGTGTTTTTTTTCATACTTTCAACCATTTAGCTTCCTAACTGGATAGTCTCATGATAATAAACCCCAGATAAACACAACATCTAGTCTAGGGCTGCATTATGAAATGTCCTTATTGCTCGGCTCCCGATACAAAAGTTTTAGATTCCCGGAACTCTGATGAGGGGTCTGTCATTAGACGCCGTCGTAAATGCGAATCTTGTCAGAAGCGTTTTACAACGTTTGAAACCATAGAACTATCTATGCCCATGGTGATCAAACGTGATGGAAGAAGAGAAGCCTACAACAGAGAAAAAATTAGTTACGGTATCCAAAAGTCATGTGAAAAACGTCCTATTTCTGCAGTCCAGATTGAGAGAATCATCAACAATATTGAAAAAGCGATCCTCGATATCTCTGATAAGGAAATTCATTCAAAGGATGTCGGTAATCTCGTCATGATGTATTTAAGGCATCTTGATCCGGTTGCTTACGTTCGATTTGCAGCCGTCTACAGAAAATTCCAAGACGTCGAAGAGTTTGTGAATGAACTCAAGCACGATGAATATAATCAATTTAAAATAAATCCAACGCTCCCAAAGGATGATAACCGTGAGTACTAAACGCGAGGCCCGTGAATTCTGCCTGCAATTTCTTTATCACTTTCAATTACCTGCTTTTATAGAGCAAAAGAAAGAAATTGATACTGTTGCTATTTTTGAGAGGATGCAAGAGTTTAAGCAAACATTGGGCGTGGAGCTTTCAACCGATGCTCAAGCTTACGTCGCTTCCCTTGTGAATGGGATTCTCAAGAATAATCAAGAACTCGAAGAGATGCTTGTAAAGTATCTTAAGAATTGGAAACTTTCACGAATTTCAAAGATTGAACATACCATCTTTATGCTGGCCATTTACGAACTTAAATTTCATCCGGAAGTTCCAGGAAAAGTTGTCATTAATGAAGCCCTTGAACTTGGTAAAAAATATTCAACTAAAGAATCTGCCAGTTTCCTGAATGGAATTCTTGATAGCATCTTCAAGCAGGAATTGAACCGTAATGAATAGTTTTTTGTCTCAAGTGAC
>CANFNX010000157.1 GCA_947448495.1 Bacteriovoracaceae bacterium
AAACCTACGAAACGATTAAAAGACTTATGTGAGAAATACATACAGGATCCTAACTCTGCATCAGAGGATTTTGATGTAACGAAAATGACAGAAAAATAATTTAGGGTTAATGATTTTCTTTTTTATAGTCCTCATCAAAACACCAATGCTTCCAAGAGAGTTTTCTGGAGACTCCCCCCCTAGAGCCATCCGGCAAATTTGGTTGCGTATAGACAACCACTTCAAATTTGGTGAGGAGAAGATTTTCAACTTTCCTAATATGTCTTTCATTCCAAGTTCGGCAAAGATAGCCGCCATAGTAACGAGCATAATCAGTTCTCTCAGAAAGATTTAAATAAAATTTTCTCCAATGCTCGTTTGGAATGAGTTTAGGAAAAACCCGATCTTTCATAGAGTAGATATCTCTATCTCCAGACAATAACTCAATTTCGGATCCATCAGACAAAACAGCCGGAACTTCAACCCAGATATTATCCATCTTTGGAAAGGGAGCGAACATATTCCATTCTTGATAGAGATGAATCCATCGAGTTACATTTTGAAAGAAAGGTGCCTTAATGTCATATTTTTTAATGGTTGTTAAATTCCACATAATGAGTGTCAGTAAAATAAATGCTCCTGACAACTGATGAACGCCACGAAATATTGCGTGAGAGGTTTTATCAGTGTTGAATTCCAAAAACTGACTAAATGAGCTCATCAATTGACGATGGTGAGAAATCCAGAAGTAAACTCGATTGAAGAAACGAAAAACTATGCCTCGACTAACAAAAGGGATAATCCATTTTAGAATAGGTGAATGCTTCATAAGCTCGATCATGCCTGAAAAGTGAAAAAACATTTCACCTTTTTGGTTCGTTATCACCCACGAGCCTTTTTCATACATTTCGCGTTGAATTTCAGTCCCTACCTGGGCCGGCAAAACTCTTACCTCAGGCAACAAGAAGAACTCCCGCAGGATTAGGGACGCCTTTTCGCAAAAACGGCAGTCACCATCAAAATAGATCGTCATCATGTCATGATGAGATCCTCTGATCCAGGACATAAGCTTATTCCACAAAGGAGTCGGAATAAAGATCATCCACATAACAAGGCAAAGGTAAGGAAAAACTCCAATCAACATGGTCGAAATAATTCCCAAATGAAGTCCCCAAAAAAGAACTATTATCAAAGTTCTGGCCACCCATGAGTAACGACCAAACACAAAAGAAAATAAAAGTAATAGCGGTCCAATAAATTCAAGATAGATCGTAAACCAAGTCATGAATTTTAAAACGAGAGGAAAATCTCTCATCCATACACCAAATGAATTGGCAAAAATATCTAAACGTGAAGAATAAAATGCAGCAGTGTAATCTGATCTCCAGATGGGTGAAGTTTTTAAAATATAACTGACAAAGTAAATGAGAAAGACCTGAATAAAAAACGACAATCCCCAAAAAGAGAAATGAGACTCATGATGATTTTTTTTATCCCTTCTTAAAGCTGAATCGATGGAAAAATATTTGTCCAAAGGTAAAAAGATTGAAATAAACAAAACGGCACGCATTATATCGTCACCGCCGTTATTAACGAGCCAATTCCGATTATGGACAGACACGGCCATGAGATAAGCACCAATCATTGCCCATCTCGTTTTAAATCCAATGACCAACATCAAACCGAAAATAAGTTGAATGAGAAACATACAACTTGCAAAAAGCGTACTTCCATTGGCCAGATGAAAAGAAAGGGACCATGGCATGCTCATTTCATTGATAAAAATAGACCGTGGAATGAGTCCAATATCAGTATAAAAATTTTCAATGTCTGGCACACGGTAAAGGACATCGGCGATGACAATCAAACCCATAAAAAAGCGGTAAAGGGCCAGAGATCGGTAATCCAAGCTAAAAGATTCTCTAATGTAGCTGAGCAATTTCATGTTTTGGCCTTTGAGAACTAGACATTTATTTTAATTGTAACGGAATTCATGACTTTTTCGACATATTCGTTTAAAGTTCCACGACTCAAAACAGCTAGAATGACGCATTGCAAAAGGTATCCTTATGCTGTACAAAATCCGTGATGAAATTACTAAAGACTATGATGTCATCATCATTGGTTCTGGTCTTGCCGGAATGACGGCCGCCAATATCCTTGGAAGAAACGGTCACCAGGTGCTCTTGCTTGAATCCCATAATAAACTTGGTGGTTTTGCCACTTGGTTTTATCGTGAAGATCGAAGCCACGTGTTTGATATCTCCCTTCATGGATTTCCGGTTGGTATGATCAAGACTTGTCGCAAATACTGGAACAAGGACATTGCCGACTCAATCGTTCAGTTAAAAGATGTTCGTTTTGTGAACCCACAGTTTAACGTTCAAACGGACTTCACTAAAGAACACTACTCAAAGGTTCTTATCGAGCAATTTGGAATTCCTCAGACTACCGTATCGGCCTTTTTTGATTACCTCGCGAGCATGAATTTCTATGATAATTCTCAGCTAACAAATCGTGAGCTTTTTGAGAAATTCTTCCCTGGGCGCAATGATGTCACTCGAATCTTGATGGAGCCTATTACCTACGCCAATGGATCAACTCTTGATGATCCTGCTATTACTTATGGAATTGTATTTTCTAATTTCATGAGCAAAGGTGTTTATACTTTTAAAGGCGGAACTGATTATCTCATTAACAAGATGAAAGATGAGTTACTTAAAAATAATGTTGATATAAAACTTCAGGCAAAAGTCGACAAGATCATCGTTACGAATCATGAGGCCAGCGGAGTTGTCATTAATGGTAAAGCTGTCAAAAGCAAAGTCGTACTTTCAAACGCTAATATCAGATCCACAGTTCTAGGTATGGTTGGTGAAGAACACTTTTCGGCGAGCTTCATTGAGAAAACGAAAGCTGTGAGACTGAACTCTTCAAGCTGCCAGGTCTATATGGGTCTGAAAAAAGAGGCCTCAATCCCTCACATTGGTGACCTTATCTTCACCTCCACCTTTCCTACTTATGATTCGAATAGACTTTTGGATCTTAAGGTTTCATCTAGAACTTTTTCTGTCTATTATCCGCATGAAACTAGGCCACAGAATCCTGAAGCAAGAATTGCAATTGTTTCAAGCACAAACTGCAATTACGACGACTGGAAAAAGCTATCTGCTGAAGACTATGAAAAAGAAAAACAGATCATGATCGAAGAAACAATTCAAGGTCTAGAAAAGTTTTTGCCAGATATTAGAGATCAACTCGAAATCGTTGAGGCGGCAACACCACTTACGGTCGAGAAATACACGCTCCACCCAAAGGGCTCATCTTTTGGGACAAAATTTGAAGGTCTAGAAATCTCCATGAATCTTCACAAAGAATTACCAGGCCTTTTTCATGCAGGTTCCGTGGGGATTATTATGTCAGGTTGGTTAGGTGCTGCAAATTATGGAGCGATACAGTCCAATGCGATAGAATCTTATTTGTTAACTAAAGGGAACAACCATGTTTAATTTTGATAATCAACACGTCATTGTCTCAGGCGGAACACGAGGGATTGGCGCCGGTATCACGGAGCAATTCTTAAAATCTGGTGCCACTGTGGTTGTAACCTATTCTGGTAATGATGAAGCGGCCAATGCCTTTAAAGACAAAAACTCCCAGTTTGGAAACAAGCTCATCCTAAAAAAATTCAATGTTTCTAATACGCAAGAAGTAGAGGCATTTTTTACAGAAATAGAAAAAGAAATTCCCTCTCTTGAAATTCTTGTGAACAATGCAGGCATAAGAAGGGACCAAATTATCGCAAGCCTTAATGAGGGCGATTGGGA
Source organism: Bacteriovoracaceae bacterium (assembly GCA_947448495.1). Classification (GTDB taxonomy): domain Bacteria; phylum Bdellovibrionota; class Bacteriovoracia; order Bacteriovoracales; family Bacteriovoracaceae; genus Peredibacter. The sequence continues at coordinate 3,807 of CANFNX010000157.1, forward strand.
TGCTGTCATCGACACCAATCTTAAAGGCACATATAACATGACTCGCTTTGCAGTCCTGGCCATGATGAAGAATCGCTATGGAAGAATTATTAATATGTCCTCAGTTGGGGGAAAACTAGGTCTTCCTGGCCAGGCGAATTATGCTGCTTCAAAGGCGGGACAGATTGCCCTTTCTTTGTCGGCCTCCAAGGAAGTGGCCAAAAGAAATATTACCATTAACAACGTTTGCCCTGGATTTATTGAGACTGAACTTCTTAAGGATCTCCCTGAAGACCAAATAAAAGAATACAAATCTCAAGTTCCAATGAAAAGATTTGGAAAAGTTGAAGAAGTCGCCCACGCCGTTCTTTTCTTTGCTTCTAAAGAAGCTTCATACATAACAGGAGCAACTCTTGATATCGCTGGAGGCCTAAATGCTTAGCACCATCCTAGAAAACATTCCACAGCGAGATCCTTTCCTTTTTATTGAGAACATCGTTGAGCGTACAAATGATTCTATTACAACCTCTAAACTTCTTACAGGTGAAGAGGATTTCTTTAAAGGTCACTTTCCCGGCAAGCCGGTATTCCCTGGAGTGCTGATGTGTGAAGCCGTATTTCAAACGGGCGCCCTTCTTATGTCACTTCGTGGTGAAAGTGCAGGCAGTTCAAAGACAGCTCTTGTCACAAGAATCCAAGGGGCAAAATTTAAAAATATGGCAAAACCAGGAGATGAACTTCTGATTACAGTAGATTTTGTCGAGATGCTTGCTAATGCCGCCTTTATGAAAGGAAAAATTACGGCAAACAATAAGACTGTCATGACAATTGAGTTTGCTGCCACTCTCGTTGAAAACCAGGACGTTTAAATGGGCTTTTTAGGTCTTCAGGATAAGACATTTCTCATCATGGGTGTCGCAAACAAAAAGAGTGTCGCCTATTATTCTGCTAAAACACTGATTGAAAATGGTGCTAAATGTATCTTTACTGTCCAAAATGCTTCCCAAATAGATGGAGTAAAAAAACTTTTTCCAGATACGCCAGTGCTCGTATGTGATGTAGAAAAGAAAGACCATCTCTTAAAGCTTCCTGAAGAAATTCAAAAAAACTCTCCCCGTATTGACGGCGTCCTTCATTCTCTGGCATTTGCAAACTTTTCAGAAGGGGTGAAGCCATTTATTGATACCAATCGTGAAGATTATCTTCAAGCGGCTCAAATCTCTTGCTTCTCACTGGTAGAAGTCTCCAAGCAACTTAAGAACTTACTTACATCTGATGCATCGATTGTGACGGTTTCCATCTCTAACACAAAAGCGACAAGCTATGGCTATCTCGGTCCTATTAAGGCCATGCTCGATGCCACTGTTCCCTTTTTGGCAAAATCATTTTCGGAGTTTTCTAAAATAAGAGTTAATGCTGTAGGTGCAGGTCCTTTGAAAACTTCGGCATCAGCTGGTATTCCGGACTATATCGATAATTACTTGTATGCTGAAGAACTCACCCTTCGAAAAGTGGCGTTAGAGACCCAAGAAGTCGCCAACACTATTTGCTTTCTTCTTTCCCCTCGAAGCTCAGGAATCAATGCATCGACAATAATCGTCGATGCAGGCATGAGCTCGAACTATTTTGATCAAAATGTGGTGAAAACATTCACCAAGAATAAATGACGACCGAAAGAGTTAATGGTCTGGAAGGGATGCGAGGTCTCGCAGCATTCCTCGTCTATATTCATCACTTCCTGCTTGTTTTTTATCCAGCGTTTTATTTTGGCCCGCACAATTGGATGAATCATCTTTTTAATCCAGACTTGGCGGTCACTTGGTTTTTTGTTCATTCTGGTTTTGTTTTATCTTTCAAGACAAGAGATCTTGATGGAAAAGACTACTACCTCACTATCCTTG
>CANFNX010000158.1 GCA_947448495.1 Bacteriovoracaceae bacterium
ACTCTTGTGGATTCAATAAATCGTGGAGATGAGTCATTTCACCCTTGCGAAGTCCAACGATATAGCAAAAGCCATCATCATGGGTGATAAGAAGTTTTTCGATGGGCTTATTCCATGCGATTTTGATCACTTGAAAGAAATTATCTACATCATTTTTTTCATCAAGTAGGGTGTATTGGGCCATTGAATTTTCAACTGAAAAGATAGACCAATTTACCGGCACATCCAGGGCACCGAAAGGCGTGTTAAATCGTAGAATTTGTGCCTGGGGAATGAATTCACCCTTCAAAAAATTGAGCTCATAGTCTTTAAGTTTCAATTCCAGGCTGGACAGCTTAACTTCACCACTTTTTTGCAGCTTCAGGGTTTCATCAACCAGAAATGAGACAAAATCTTTATTCGACATAAAACTCCCCGACATCCTTATCGGTTCAAGCGGTTTAAATATTACTCCAAAGGATTAATGGCATCCTTGCTCTCATGATAGGTCTTGATATTGGTGACATCCGCAATTAACCATTTATTCTCAACCTGGACTAATTCCGCAATTTTTTTGACTTCAGAAACGAAAGTGGTTCTATCGCCTTCTTTGGTTAAGAAACCTACTGAGTAAGTAATGAAACATTTTTTTTCCTGACAGGATTTTGAAAGAATTTTAAAACTATCAGGCTTAATATTTTTCATATCGGCAAACTTCGCAAAATCTTCTTCTGACATATTTTCAAAGCTTTGAAGCATTTTGCCTGTGACTCTTTCAGTGATGAAGTCACGACTAACGACGGTTCCAATTCTTGAGTCGACGAAATCCTTAAGGGCAGACTCCGGACTGAGGTCCTTTTCAAAACAGGCAGTTAAAAGAAGTAGCATCACAAAAAATAATTTATTCATCTTAGTCTTTCCGGTTTATAACCCAGTTCATCTACCAATTCTGTAAACTCATCCCAGTTAAAGACGTTGAGTCCTTTAGGCGTCTTACCAAATTTTATGCCAACCCCTCTAAAATCAATAGAGTGAGCAACAACTTCCCCATGCTGTTCAAAACTCCGGCCCTTGAAATTAATGACGACATTCACTTTAGAAAGTTCAGTTCCCGAAGCATCGTTAAGGAGGACAAAGCATCCTTCCTCATCCCAATTGGTGAGAATTCCAGCGACTATTTTCTCACCTTCAATCAACTCACAATGAATTTCTCTCAGTAGGGGATCAAAAAGATCGTCTTTAGAATAGTTAGGGTTGAGACTTGCCAGGCCCATATAGTAATCAAATAACTGATAAAGAAAGTAGGCGATTGAGACGTAGAAAAAGAGTGCTATGACAATTATTTTATTGAATTCAATAAATAGGCCCTCAATGACCCTGTAGCAAATCAGCGAGACGCAAAAGGCGTAAAAGTATTTCGCCCATTTATGATGGTTCCAAATCGCAATAAAACTCAAAAAAATTGGCGCCAAAACATACCAAAACAATTCAAGGCTCTTTCTCAAATAAGCGACAGAAAAAGGCGACAAATGATGACGGTAAGCATACTGAAGAAAAAGAAAGACAAATGACAGGAAGAGAAAAAGCATCAAATTCACAATCAAGATATCTTTCTTTCTGACTTTTAATTGTTCCATATTTTTTTTGCCCTATAATACCATTATGACTCAAATCTCATTGGAAATCTCTTCTGTCTGTATATCGTGCGATAATTGCCGAATTGTCTGTCCTGAAAAAGCAGTTGTCACAAACGGAACAAATTATGCCATTGAGGCATGGAGTTGTACATTATGTGGTCTATGTATAGAAGTTTGCCCTATGGATTGCATCAAAGAAATTCAAACTAGTTAATTTCCTCGCCTATCTCTTGCCACCAAATCATTTTTTTATCGGCCACTTGTGAGGGTCCATCTTTTATGACAATGGAGGATACTCGTTCGCCTTCCAAGGCTTCAGGGCCTAAGTTTATGACTCTAGCAGAACGGGCATGATAAGAGATCTTAGTGAGATTAATTTTCCATGTTTTCAAGGCCCTCTCTTGTACTAGAAATCTTAAGAAAGGATGATTTGAATGAGTGGCATAAGTTTCGAGAATTCTAAAACTTGTCTCCCAAAATCTTTGGGCCGTTCCAAAGTCCCAGTAATAAACATCTTCAAGTAAAACAGCCGGAATCTTCTGTTCTTTAAAAAGACACACGCTCTGAAAAAAAGAACTCACCCCTGCAACAGGTTTAAGCTGAGAGAGATCAATAATTGAAATACCTGTATAAGTCTCAACCTGTGTCGCCGAAGGCAGATCCTTATTCTTGATGATATCTTTAACCATCCGACTGCCATCTATCTGAAGAGCATTGTATCCCAGAGACGGATTCACCCAATAAGTAAAAAGGATGCTCGGTGCTTTTGAAAACGCATCAACATAACTTGTGATCTGTTCTTTGGTGAGGTAAAAAAACTGATCGGCATTAAGCACTAAAAGATGTCCCTTGTAGTTCACTGATGGCAGACAAGCCAAATTATGAACCGCACCACCAATATCTAAGATTTCTGGTTTCTCCCAGAGAATCGTCACATTCTCAAAAACACTTTTGGATTTTATGTATTCCTCAATCTGCTCACCCATATAGTGAAGATTAATAAATATATTTTTTATTCCAAGCGATCGAGCATAGGCGACCTGGAGTTCAAGTAGTGATTTTTCAAAAACAGGCCAAAGCACTTTTGGTAATTGCTGCCCTATTTTCCCCATGCGGGTTCCAAATCCTGCGGCTAAAATTAAGCAGTTATCAATTTGCATAATAATTTTGGAAAAGTTTTTTCTTTAATTCTGAATAGCGAGGGTTCCCAAGCATGATTCTTCTTAATTTTTCCATCGCAAAACCAATATATTTTAAATAGCGGTCATCTTTGCGCCAATTGTAGATATAGCAAAAACTTCCGACCGCCTTAAAGACTCGTTGGATCGTCATATCTTGATATAAGGCATCGAATTCTTCATAGCTTTTCTGAGCATGGATAGAAGCATCCAAGTTGTCGTAGTAATAGCGCTTTAGTCGTTCTCTATTTTCTTCGGAGATGTCATAGTAACAATCCTCTAAAAGCGAAACGAGATCATACTGAGGAATTCCCCAGCGAGCATCCTGAAAATCGATGAAAATATATTTCCCATTTTTCACCATGATATTTCGCGAGTGAAAATCTCGGTGCGTGATCACCATTTTCTGAGCGGCTAATCGTTTCATGATAGGATCAAAAAGATCCTCCAGTTCTTTTATCAAAACCTCATCTTGACACTTATTGAAAAAATTAAAGAAATATTTGAAAGTGAAACGAGTCTCATCCATAAACTTAGTATGATCAAACTTTAAGAGAAAGAGATTGGGATTATCAACAGCGGACATCGGAATTCGATGCAGCTGCAGAAGCTGGTCAATAATTGTTTTATAAGCAGTAAATTCTTCTTCTCTATTTTCAATCATCGACAATTGATTAAGAAAAGTTTGATTCCCTAGATCTTCTTCAAGTAAATAACCACGTGAGAGATTGTGATCTAAAATGCCGGGAACAAGAACATGATTCTTCTCAAGAAACTGCTGGACACCTACGAAAGGGTGCTTCTCAATTTCCTCATTGAATGGATTATCCAAACAGACAACATAACTGTCCTTATCTGTAAAAATGCGATAATAACGACGGGTTGAAGCGTCTCCTGTTAATTTATCTACTTCTTCTAATTTTTCAGCACTCAAGATATTTTTGTCTTGAGTCTTATTGAATAATTCTTCGATATAAAATCGCTCGGACTGCTCTGGCTTCATAAAATATCCCGTATTCTGTTAATAAATATGTAAAAGTTTTTTGTCGAATTCTTCCTGGACACAACTTGATCTTCTGATGAGCTTTTAATTAAAAACGCTTTAAACAGCGACTCTTCACGCGTTAATTGATTTGCATCACCAACCTGTAAAAAGAAATCTGCTGTATTTCTATTCTGAACCTGAAGCCAAGATAAATAATACTCTCCATCAAATCCACTCCTTACTGACAGATGATGGGCCCATTTATGAACCTCCATCTTTTCAGTTAACGTAAGTCTATTCAAACTCAGCATTCTCTCTAGAGAGAGATAACCTGTTGGAATGATTGTTTGTTTGGGATAGAGAACTTTTTCACTGCGAACTAATTCGAAAGTTAAAACACAGGCGAGCATACTTTCATTTTTGATATATTTATGAATGAGACCAGTTGAAAGAAATATTTCTCCCTTTGGGAGCGAAAAATGAAGTGGAGAATCTGTTTTTATAATAGTGACGTGTCCCTTTTTCAAATTCTTAAAAAAAATCTCATTATTAATGATGATGTCATTAATTAAGTTTTCTAAGTATTTCTTAACTTCAGGGGTTTCTTGGGCAGACTTAATTTCAGGATTGGTCAAAAAAGGTACCCTCAATGAGGCAAGATGATCTTCGAAATCTGAAAAGGCCATTTCCTTGTACTCACCTGAGAGATTTTTTTTCTTTCCAGAAGTCATCGGGACTACAAACCCCGTGCAAGAATTTAAAAACAGAAGTGAAATAAAACAGAAAACCCCCGCGCCTTGCAGGGGTTTCCTTGAGAGTGATGAAAATATGTGTTTAAAGATCAGCTGCGACGTCACGACCGTTTTCTAAATAATAAAGGGTAAAACCTGCGAATATTTTGTTCGGGTCTTTAATTAACGGACGATTGTTATCCCAAATCATTTTCCATTTTTTTGGTGTTTGATAAACACTCGTAGAAATTGTTCCAAGTGTATCACCTGTTCTAATGAGGTATGGAAGTCCTTGTGGATTCCACACAAATTCCTCAGCAGGAGCGACATACTTAAGTACAGTGCCCGGTCTAACACTTGTCGACCCTTTTAGGGCCGTCGCATTGTGGTTCGCTAATTCTTTCCACTTCGAGTAATCCCCATAAAGTTTAAAAGCAATCATCATGAGGGTTTCATTCTTTTGGACTTGATAGGTTTTTTCTGATCCTGCCACATAGCTTTCTGAAACTACCGGAGAAGATTCGGAAGAAACGTTTTCATCAATAATGGGAGCATCAGCTCCAGATTCAGCGTCAGTTGCAGCGACTTCATTATTTTCAGCAGCTGCAGCCTCGTTTGGATTCTCTACGAATTCATCTGCATCAGATAATTCAACTTGAGGTGTTTCTTGATTAACTTTTTGTGCTGACTTTGAACCCGAACATCCGACGAGTCCAAGGCTTATAACGACCAACCATGGTACTAGCTTCATAATCACTCCCTGAAAATGACACACTTATAAAGTGTATTATATCTTGAAATTTCAGGGAGGTGGAAAAAATTGCTAGTAAGTTAGAAATAAAAAAACATATCTTTCTGGTCAATTGAATCCCAGATTCTTTTTACTAAGCGATCAAAGTGTTCTTCATTATCGAGGAAATCCAACTCATCAGTCTCAACAATAAGGGACTTGCCTAAATTGTAATTAGCATACCACTCATCATAATAGTGATTCAAACTAGTAAGATAATCGACCGGTATGGCCTGTTCATAATCACGCCC
>CANFNX010000159.1 GCA_947448495.1 Bacteriovoracaceae bacterium
CATTGAGTGACCTTGAAACAGCTCGTGAGTGTAGAGAAAAAGCTATTGAGTACTTTCATAACCTTGGTACCTCTCAAGTCAGTCACAAGCTAACGGCTATGATTATGATTTCTTCATTAGAGCGAAATATTCAAGTGCTCGTAGATAAAAAACTTAAGGAAGAAATTACACAGCAGGAACTCAACGAGCTGGTTGAGACCATGAAAGTTCAATTTAAATCTGGGAATATGGCCGTTGGTTTGCTAAACAGTATCGAAAAACTTGAAACAAAGATTTTGAAAGACTTTGGCGGCCGTGTGTCCAGTACTCAAGCCTCCGAGCTTTCTGATAAGATACATTTCATCATCACTTGATCAATCGAACGAGGTTTTTATGAAGACTCTTCTTTGCGCTCTTTTTCTTTCGAGTAATCTTTTTGCCAGTATTAATTCATTAAAATTCAAAGTCGCACCAGGTGAATTCCACACTGGTGGAACACTAGAAGCTGTAGAAAGTAAATTGGACGCTCCAAATAATAGGATCGAAGTTCAGTTGAAATATAACATCACCAAGAAACCCTTTATTCCAGCTCCTGCGACCATGCTCAAAAATATTTTTACTATTGAGCTCCCTTTAGATTTTCAGGATGAACGAGGCTATCTCTATTTAGAGCAAGGTCATACGATTGAAACGGATAAAGTGATTGCTCGCCACGCTGGTCGAATAAACATTGGTCTCTTAAATGATGTTCACCATGTGAAAATCAATGGTAAGAATGGAAAATATGTCTGCGATGTTTATTATCATCCTTCTATCCCTGAACTTGGCTGGATGAAACTTGGTTTATGGTTAAATCTCTCGCTTCTAAGCAATTATCAAATTAATGCAGATTTAGATCGATGAAAAAAGCCCTCTTTTAGAGGGCTTTTTTATGTTCATTGACTAAATTTTGAACCACACCTGGATCGGCCAAGGTTGAAATATCGCCTAACCCTTCATACTCAGCAGCAGCAATCTTCCGTAAAATTCGTCTCATCACTTTACCTGAACGTGTTTTCGGTAACCCTTTGGTGATATGAATTTTATCCGGGGCCGCAAAACGTCCAATTTTCGTACGAACAACTTCCTTGATGCTTTCAATAAATTCAGCCGTTAGCGGCTGATCCTTATAAAGAATCACATAAGCATAGATACCAACACCTTTAATCTCATGGGGCATCCCCACGACAGCGGCTTCTGCCACTTCGTCATGTTCCATGAGAGCACTTTCAATTTCTGCAGTCCCTAGTCGATGTCCAGAGACATTCAAAACATCATCAATGCGGCCAGTGATCCAGTAGTATCCATCCTCATCACGGCGGCAACCGTCACCTGTAAAATAATATCCAGGATATTGAGTAAAATAGGTTTCAACAAAACGAGCGTGATCTTTATAAATCGTTCGTGCTTGACCGGGCCATGAGTTTTTTAAACATAGTGCACCCTCGACACCATTTCCTTTCAGTTCCTCTCCATTTTCTGGTTTTACGAGAATAGGTTGAACACCAAAGAAAGGGAGCGTTGCTGAACCAGGCTTGGTAGGAGTCACACCCGGGATAGGAGTGATTAAGACCCCCCCCGTCTCAGTTTGCCACCAAGTATCCACAATATCACATCGACCTTCACCAACGACATCATGATACCACTTCCATATTTCAGGATTTATAGGCTCACCGACTGTTCCTAAGATACGTATGGATGAGAGGTCATGCTTTTTTACAAACGAATCACCAAACTGAGCAAGAGTTCTCAAAGCAGTTGGCGCTGTATAAAAAATATTAACTTTCAGATCATTCACAATCTGCCAGTAACGGCCAGCATCGGGATAAGTGGGAACTGATTCAAAGAGGACACTGGTGGCCCCATTGGCCAAAGGTCCATAAACAACATAGGAGTGTCCAGTCACCCAACCAATATCGGCAGTACAAAAATAAACATCCTCATCATGATAATCAAAGACATATTTGTGGGTGAAAGAAGCATAGGTTAAATATCCACCTGTAGTGTGCAACACACCTTTGGGTTTACCAGTGGAGCCAGACGTATAGAGAATAAAAAGCGGATCTTCTGCATCCATGACAGCACAAGGAGCAACAGGACGAAATTTTTTCATTTCATCTTCGTATGAAAGATCTCGACCTGCTTGCATCGATACTTTCGAGAAAGTGCGATGGACCACCAGTACTTTTTCTACAGTTGGACACGCCTTTAGGGCTTCATCCGTAATCGCCTTCAAAGCGATGGGTTTTCCACCACGCAACCCTTCATTGGCCGTAATGACCAATTTGCATTCAGCATCTTGAAGTCTCCCTCTCAGTGAGTCTGCACTAAACCCACCAAAAACCACAGAATGAATTGCACCGATTCGAGAACAAGCGAGAACTGAATAAACAAGCTCAGGGATCATAGGAAGATAAATACAAACTCGATCGCCTTTTTTCACACCATGAGCTTCAAGTACGTTTGTGAGTTTGCAAACATTCTCGTACACTTCTTGATAAGTGATGTGTTGATAATCGCCCGGCTCATCTTTTGCCCAAACGATGGCGGTCTTCTTGCCCCGTTTTTCCAGATGGCGATCGAGACAATTATAAGAAACATTTAACTTCCCTTGGGGAAACCATGAATAATTCACGCGAGTGAAATCACCTTGAGTTGCCTTCGTGGGAAAATTAAACCAATCGATATTTTTTGCCGCTTCCAGCCAAAACCCCTCGGGGTCTTTCACTGAACGCTTATACATTTCTTGGTAAGACTCCATCCCTTTCAGATGGGATTTCATTTCGATACCTTTTTTTACTGGAACAGTATTGATCTTACTCATATGAATTCCTTTGAAGTTGCTTAAATTCTGACATAAGCGGCCCTTCATTAAAAGGGACCTTTATGCTAAAATTTTTTTCATGCAGTACTTTAATATTCAATTGGCCTCACAACTTTCAGGTGTGGCATCCGCCACCATCCGTGCTTGGGAGAAACGCTATAAGGCCGTGATACCAGAACGCGGTGATAATAAGCATCGACTTTACTCAGAAACTGATATTGAAAAACTGGCCCTCCTTTATAAACTGACTGAATTAGGTCAGAGTATCGGCAAAATTGCCCCACTCTCATTCGAAGAGCTCAAAGATGTTTATCTTCGACTAATGCATCGACCTTATGAAGAAAGGCATGCTGTTGTTACAAGCTCTGAAAATATAGATACAGAGAAAATGCTCTCTGGTTTTTTTCTTGCTCTATCGGCATACAAACTTGATATTATTTCCCATGAATTAGAAAAGGCGTGCAAAATCCTTTCGCCCAAAGACCTTTGTCTGAAAATTCTTATCCCACTTTTTCAGGAAATTGGTCACAAAATTCTTCGCCAAGAGCTTAGCATCGCTCAAGAACACACACTCAGTGCCCTCGTTAAATTTTATATCGGTCAGATGATTGGAAAGAATTATCAAAAGGCTTTGCAAAAAAATAAATTAATTCTCATCACCACTCCTGAAGGAGAATGGCATGAAGTAGGAATTCTCGCCTCAGCTCTACTATGTGTTCACTATGGAGTACGCTTTGTTTATCTAGGGGCGAATTTACCAGCTGAATCTTTAGCTGAGGCAGCAAACGCTCTCAAACCTCATGTCATCTTAATGGGAACAACACGTTTTGAACTTACTAGTCAATTTGATCTCAACGACTATCTCAGCGTGATAAAAAATTCACTTGAAGTGAATGCAGAGATTTGGCTCGGAGGGAATCTAAATGCTTTTCATCGAACAGAGCTGGAGAAGAAAAAAATTCATTTCTTCTCCAGCTTAGAAAAATTAGATCAAGTTCTTTCAGAATTTTAATTACACTGATAGGCGGTGGCGTGAACTGCACGGCTCTTACCGTTTGGCACTTCTTGATTCACAAAGATTCCAGAAGCTTTGAGAACGGCGGCTTGATTAAGAGCATCGTTTGTAGCAAGTTCTGTACTTCCATTTTCATCAATTCCAACCACTTTCCCCATGACCTGACAATTGGCAGGTTTAGATGCATACACTTCAAGATTTTTTGCATTCTCAGTTAATACACCAGGGTGCTTGCTTGCACAGGCAGCACTCAACGCTAAAAGAATTAAATATTTCATCACTCACTCCTTTCTAATATGTTCTATAATAATAGCGATACCAAAGGACTTGGGCCATGAAAGCATTATTCCTGATCGTTTTACTTGCACTGTCATGCATGAAAAAGTCTTCACCCCTTTCAAAAGATGCAGTGGGTATGCGCCTCAAGGATGTGGAAATGAACATTTCACACCTGAGTGAAGTGGAATGGCATGTCGGAAAGTGGAAGGATACCATCCTCACACAAAGTTTTATTTTCCATGTCGAAATGCCCAAAGTTTCTGAGGAAGATTTAGAGTTTCTGCAAAAAGAAAAGCATGTTGATGCATGGATCATCAGACTGATCGTGCAAAGACGTTCTGAAAAGCAAGACCTCGGTTCTCTATATGCACAGTTTATGGGAAAAAAATTTACTCGTGGTCATGCTGGTGGAGCTCCAAGCAATGTTGCCTTGAGGGTCTACTATGCAGCGGCCTATGCATCTGAGAGATTTCGTTCGTTTAAATGTCCGGCCTTTAATCATCGCTTTCGAATTACGGACATGAAAGTAGCGGGAGAAGCATCTCCCTTTGATATCACTTTTGATCAAACCACAAGTTATCCGGAAAAATCTCAATTGATTGAACTTCATCCTAGCTCTTTCAATGCTGGAAATAATCTTGTGGGTGAATATTACGTAGAGATTGCTCCTTATAATTCTCATGACAAAACCATTCATGGAAGTTTTAAGCGACTACCTGTTTGGATTGAAGTCTCAAGAGAAGAGCAAGTCAGTGTACCGACTTGTGAAGGTGTTCACGAAGAAATCAGATAATTATTATACTTATTATAAATTCTTTTCTGCTCTTTTACTTACTTTCAACTCATGACTGGCGGGAAATCGATTTTTCATTAACTTCTTTTCTACTGGCTCGTTAAGACCATGAACTTTCGTAAAATCTAAAGCAAAAACCTTGGTAGAAAGTAGTAACATAAAAATTGAAATGAATTTCATTCAGCTCTCCCTTTGTGACCGTTTCGGCTTTTCAGGGCAAATGATGAGCCTTTAGTTAAAAGTATTGGGCAAGAATTGATAGACGACTCCTCAGGCTTTTGACTTAGACTGTCAGGTTATATTTTCCAGCTTCAAACAACTGATTATGCTTGAGAAGATGATAGAATGAAAAAGTGGCTCCTCATTCTCCTTGCACTCCCCAATCTCGCTCACGCGA
>CANFNX010000160.1 GCA_947448495.1 Bacteriovoracaceae bacterium
CTAAGCATGACTACAAACAGGCACTTCATATCCTGAGACATGAGGGATGGATGCCTTCCGTGTTGTCGTGCTCGTCCGTTGAAAAAACTGGTCTTAAAGAAATTGAAAAAGAAATATCGGACTATTTTTCATCACAGTCGAAGTTGGTTTTAGAAAAAAGAACAAAACAGAGTAAAGATTGGATGTGGCAGCTCTTATTTGATGGGCTAAAAGAAAAATTCTTCGAAAAAATTACTCAAGATGAGATCCACTCTCTTGAAGTGGAAGTGACGATGGGAAAATGCACTCCACTTCAAGCTGCAGAAAAATTGCTTAAAAAAGTTTAAACTAACTTGCCTTCATCCTTTGGGCAGTTAATGAAATTCGCTCAATTTCACTTACCACTGTTGATAAAAGTCCTCTCGACTCCAGAGTTTCATACGTGGCAGGCGTTTGCATCAGTATTTTTAGCATCGGAAGAAGGATGCCTGTTACGCTGACGAGGGTTTTGAATTTCATAATCTCATGTTTAACAAGGTCATAACGCTTGACTTGGATAAAATTCATGAGGAGTTCAAATTTCTCTTTGGTATCTGCAAAGACCTCAGTGCTCATGGTAAAACTTTCATCTTTATTAAGAACGTCAAACTGCTCTTGTAGCTCATTCGTCTCCAGTGGAGCGATCTTGCTAATGGCAATCCCTCTTTTGGTGAGTTCTCCCAGAAGTTTTAAGCGATGGACGTTTTCTTGAGAGTAAGATCTAAAGTTATTTCCTAAACGTTTAGGTTCAACGGCATTGTAGCGTTTTTCCCAAGCACGAATTTGATGAACACTTACACCACTCATGAGGGAAGCAGCTTGGATGTTGAAGTCATTCATATATTACTCCTTTAATAAGACTAACAGCTAAAATAAGTTTTAGGGTCCAGCCTATGGTTCTAGGCCAGTTTGTTGAAATCAGTTTTTCGATGACAACTGAATTGTATTCTTTTTCAAGATGATGGTGGCAGGGAACACTGAAGATAAAAGTTGAAAGCCAAATGAGCACTACAATTATCATGGAAGAAAGAATGAGAGTGTTGTCGGGACTTGTGTAGGCGAGATAAACAGAGACGGCCAGTTCAATCAGCATCAGAGGCATAACGATGTAGGAAATGGATTTCGTATGAAAGGCTTCAAAGTTGGTAAAGTTTTTTTGCTCTACAAAGCGGAAACTAGGGTAGTGGAGGATTTGAATAATCCAGATCAAACAGCAAAGCATTGAAGAGACGATGAGGTTTGTGACTAACATAATTAAAGGATGGCCATAATGGTGTTAAGGCCTTTCTCTCCATTTTTAATTAATTTATCAAGGTTTTGGATTCTCTGAGCTTTGATTTTGTTTTTTAAAAGATCTTCGACTGGCAGCTCTTTAAGTTGCCCAAAAGCAGCTTGAATCTTTCCCATCATAATTTTTTCACGCTGGCGTAGAACTTGACTGATAACCCTGTTCAGGTCCTCATTGGCCTCGTAGAGGCGAGTTCCTTCTGGGCCTAGACCTTTCTCAAGAATCACCTCATATTCTAATAAATCTCTCAAAGAAATGCTGATAAGGGCCTTTGACACTTTCAACTTCTGCATGAGGGCCGAGGCATCCAGGGGCTCTTGTCCTAAGTAAAGATGGAGCCAAATTTTTCCATGAATTTTCTTAAATCCCCAATATTCAATAAACTCCCCGACCAGTTCCGCCAAATAATCAATTTCAGGTTGTTTTTGTTGTTTCATTGTTTTTAGCCGTTTATAGGTTTGTGAACAGTTTTTCTATTCTTGATGTGCCTATAGTTTAATAAGGCTTAAACAGGATTGGGTCAATGAAATGGCCTGAACAATACTTGAACAAAGTCTTTAGCGCATCTTCCAAAGTAGCTGGGAAAGGAATGGCCGGCGAGTCTCTCCTGTGGCCACCATGAGAAGTTTAGTGATCTTGAGGTTTTCGTGATCACTAAAAAGCAGAATCAGAAGCTCTTGAATGTAATTGGTATTCAGGGTGACGTAGTTATCCGTCCCAATCCCAAGTTTTAGACCTTTTTTCTCCCACCATGAAAAGGGATGATCTTTGTAATCTTCAAAACTATTAGTGAGTTTATTGTTGGAAGAAGGGAGTGCAATTAATGAAACTTTTTTATTAATCATGCGATTGAGAACGTCATGCTGATAATGCTCAACTTCTCTTGCCGTATGGAATTTGACTTTCACAAAGCTGCGTTTTTCTGAATCCGTGAGAACTTCGCCTTTAAAGAGCTTTTCTTTTATAAATTCATCTTCTCTCCAATCCATGTCCATAAGCTCTTTATAGTCTGAAGAGTGTTGTAAAACTTTTTCTCCGTCAGCATTTTGCTGTATTAAACGAAGATAGAGAGAGTGAAAATAAAAGTTTGGATTAATACCTAAAGAAAGGCCGTGTTCAAGAGTGTCGATGTGCCAGATATTGAGTGAATTATCAACTGCCTGAACACCTTTTTTTAGAGTGTGCCATGTCTCTCCATGGTGGGAGCGAATCGCAAATCCTTTGAAGTGCAACTTTCGAAAGCCGTGTTGCATTTCCGCAAAATGACCTTTTCGATAAAGGTCCTTTTCGCTTCCGACGGTATCAACTTCACAAAGGTAAGGAACAAGAAAGGGATATTTTTCAATCATCT
Organism: Bacteriovoracaceae bacterium; assembly: GCA_947448495.1. Lineage (GTDB taxonomy): Bacteria > Bdellovibrionota > Bacteriovoracia > Bacteriovoracales > Bacteriovoracaceae > Peredibacter. The sequence continues at coordinate 2,658 of CANFNX010000160.1, forward strand.
CCAGGATCGCATCAACCTGATGAAGAAAGTGTTGCTTCTTCGTCCCATAGTGAGGGTCAAAAAAATCTGCTTCTTTTCTAAAACAGGGCGAGAGAACGAATTCAAAAGAAGGATGTTCTGACTTAAATTGCATGAATCCATCATAGAGACCCAAGACCACATCTTCCTCAGTCAATGATTCAAGACCTGGTATCTGCTCATCGGCAGTTTGGTTGGCCCGGGAGAGGGTAAATTTAAGTCTGATCTTGCCTACATTATATTTGAGGAACAGTTCACTCGCCATATGATAGCCGGCGAGTTTATGCATATTGCGATCTACAAGGATTAGTTTAGGAAGGAGTAAGATTTTTAAGTACCGATCAAAGAATTCATCATCCTTGAGGCGGATAAGATTATCAACATCCTCAATGGAGTCAATTTTCTCTGCCGTCCCAGCGCCATAAACTTTATCAATGATCGTCACATAGACCTGACGATTAGGTCCCTGCAGCACTTTCATTAAATGAGGATGGATAAAATCCGCAGTTAAAGAACCGGTCAGGTGAATATGCTCTTCAATATAGGGTTTGGGAAATTTTTTAAAAAAGGTAAAAAGGGCAGAAGCCACGGGATGGGCCAGAAGTGTCTTAATATCGACTTCGTCACTCTGGAAACCATAGAGGAGTCGACGGAATTCTACGAGTGATTTTTTTATATGAGGATGCTCAAATTCACCCATCGCCGCCAATTCAAGCGTATCTGAGAGTGTGATCCCATTGGTTTCAGAAATAATTTTAATGAGATACTCCGCGAGCATCTCGATTTTGGTTGGTTTAGGCATGATCAATTTATCGGTATCTGAGAGAAAAGATTGAACCATAGAGAACGGAGACTTTTAGTCTGATATTCCTAAGGATTCAGGGCGGAGATCCCCACCTTGCCTTGCTTTTTTTGCACCCAAAGTTCACCATTCCCAAACATGACTCCCTGGTATTGGCAGGAGAGGTCCTCTAACTTTTGATCAGAAATGACTTTAAGAATTTTAGTGGTCATGATGGAAGAAAACCGAGATTTGAATTCTTTTTCGTCTTTTATGATTTCTGTTTTGGCACGATTGACTTTGAGGGGAAAGAGCATCAGAGCGACAAACTTATCTGCTTCAGGTTTTTTTGCAACCTCTTTAAGTTTGGGAAAAAACTTAAGAAATGATTCTTTCTCATCAAAATCTGCTTCCGCTAAATCACAGCCAGAACTGTGTTCACTTTCAGCTACGATGAAAAGATCTGCAGCACAAACAGTCTGACCCAGACAGAAAAAGATCACCAGAAAGACAATTCTTTTCATATCGATCCTTAAACTGACTGAGCGGCTGCTCGAGGAGTCGAGCTAAGAAGATGCTCAAGTTTGGCGCGATCTAAAACATCACTTCCTTGAATAAATTGCATCAGGTCTTCAACGGCATCATTGCCCCAAAAAAGTTCTTGATCGACCACCATACTTGGAACACCAAATGCTCCGAAGTTGATGGCCTCTTGAATATTCATTTTTAGTTCCGCTCTGGCCTCTTTAGAAAAACTTTTTTCAAATAATTCTTCTGCCGGAAGTCCCGCCTCAAGAAGTGCCGCTTTTAATTCCTCCGGCTCACCCATATCAATGCGCTTGCTCCATCCGGCTAACCACAAGGTCTTAATCACTTCAGCTTGAAGATCCCCGGCGGTGGATTTGAGCGCAAGCCTCAAAGCATAGAGTGAATTAAAAGGATGCGTTTTAGGAGTGGTGAAATCAATATGGTTTTTGGCCGCATAACGAAGACACTGCTTCAAGAGAAACTCTCTTTTCGGCTGAACTTCTCCCGGCCCTTTGATGCTCCAGTGATTAAGTAAAGGGCCCAAGGCCACTGGTTTAAAATCGACGACAACCTCAGGATTCTGATGAAGTTTAAGCCACGCAAAGTAACTAAAAGGGGAGAGAAAATCGAAGTAAAAATTTAAGCGTTTCATAGATTTAGAAGGATGCCCGAGGGGGCCGGCCTTTGTCCACTCAACAAATGAGTTGCAAATTTTCTTGAGCGTGCTAAAATGCTGCACCACATAAATAGGTTTTAACTCTGCGGTTGCACGTATAAATCAAGTTGGACGTTTGTTGGAGAGTAGAGTTTTGATCGTCTAAGAGACTAAGTCTCGTCGGGTAAAATCCATGCGTATTTCATTTTTGAAAATGGTCACTTTAGTGATGATCTCTCTTGTTGTGTCAGCTTGTGGCAAAGGAACTCCACAAGTCGTCACTGGCATTCAGGTTCAGTCGAGTGTGCAGAATCAGGATGTGATGCTATCAGTCCAGGCCGATCTCGATCTCGGAAACATGACGTTTCCATCAGTGACTTTGCCGATTATTGATCCAAAAGGACAAGGATCAATTGGTGAAGTGGCCTTGATGCCAGTTCTCGGTGGGAAAAATCAAATTAAAATTTCTGTCGATGTCTCTGCGATCGCTCACATTCAAGCGATTCAGGCCTCACTTCCCAACGGAAACTTAGTTCCCTTAATTGCCAACAATCCATCGATTGTGGTTCCTCTTGGATCTGGTGCTAAGCTCTACCTTACCATTGGGGCCAATGC
>CANFNX010000161.1 GCA_947448495.1 Bacteriovoracaceae bacterium
ATAGGAATGACTTTAATATTAAGTTTCTTCTCTTCAGCGACCATCTGCCAGGGAACAATATTTGAGTGATGCTCCATCTGTGATAACAAAATCTCATCACCTTCTTTCAAGAAATGACGAGCATAACTTTGAGCAACAAGGTTTACGCTTTCTGTCGTCCCCTTGGTAAAGATGATTTGCTTTCTGTCAGGCGCAAGAATGAGATCTTTGATCTTGTCACGGGTTGCCTCAAATTTCTTTGTGGCATTTTCAGAGAGCCAATAGAGTCCACGATGGACGTTAGAGGTTTCTTTACGATAGTGAAGGTCAACTTCATTAATAACCGCCAATGGCTTGAGGGTCGTTGCGGCACTATCTAAATACGCAAGCCTTTTTCCATTAATCACTTGATCCATAACGGGGAAGTCATTTCTATAAGGATTGTTCTGAATGTTTGGCATTATCTGGCCTCCAGCTGGAATTTATCCTTGAGGCAACTCATAACCACTGATTCAATATTTTTACGAATGATGGGATGAGTAATTTTGGAAACGATTTCTAAGGCAAAGCCAAACGCTAGTAATGTTTTCGCCTTTTTTGCCGGGATCCCTCTTGATTCAAAATAGAAAATCTCATCATCGGAAAGTTGTCCGGTTGTTGATCCATGGGAGCATTTTACATCATCGGCAAATATTTCAAGCTGGGGCTGTGAGTGAGCTTGAGCTTTTTTTGAGAGGAGGAGATTTTTATTTGTCTGTCCAGAGGATACTCTCTGGGCTTTTGGGTGAATAAAAATCTTCCCAGTGAAGATTCCTTTTGATTCGCCATCTAAAATACCCTTGGCCAATTGATTGGAAGTTGTGTCTGCCGCCTTGTGATGAATCACAGTCTGCATATCAGAATGCTCATTTGAGCTCGTTAAATAAAGATTGTAGCTCTCCCCATGAGCGCCAGCTTCTAAGAGATTGATTTCGAGATTCTTGCGATTAAGTCGACCTGTTAAGTTAAGTAAGAAATTAGAATAGGTTCCATGCTTGGAAACGTTAGCGGTCGTTTGAGACAAATGAAGTGACGTTGGCCCAAGTTTGGAAACCTGAAGATGCTCTAATTTTGCACCTTCTTCAATTTCAATCATCGCCTGCTGTACAAAGCAACAACGTCGCTCTGGAGTTTGAATTTCCTCAACCAAGCTTGCCTTTGCAAAAGACTTGAGGTGAATCTTCATCGCCGGAGCTTCAAAGCTTGATGTCGACGATAGATAGATGAGCCTAATTGGTTTTTCAACGATGGTGTTTTTATCGATTATGATAGTGAGTAGGTTTTTTCTCATCGCCTGATGAAGATGAGACAAATCACTTTCTGGCGCAAGCTGATCAGTTGGCTCACTTGAAATGATCATTTTAAGACCAAGGGGAAGTTCGACCGGAAGCTGTACTTCTCCATTAAGGCAAACAACTGTAATAAAGGAATGATCTAAGTATGAATCAAGTGACACTGGTTTTGTTGAAGACTGATCATTTTCGAATTCATCAAAAAATGATTTTAATCCTGTGAATTTATACTCTTCAGTTTTTTTGATCGGCCAATTCTGACTCAATCGATCTAAGTTTTGACGATGAAATCGTTTTAAGGTTTCAGTTTGACCTTGATCTTTTTGAGCAGAGATTTTTTCGATGGTTTCAAAATCCATTATTTCTCTCCAGCAATAAGCCAGTCATAACCTTTTTCTTCAAGTTCAAGGGCAAGCGATTTATCGCCTGATTTGATAATTTTCCCTTTATAGAGGACATGAACATAATCAGGAACGATGTAATCAAGTAATCGCTGATAGTGGGTTACAAGAATGGTTGCATTGAATCGAGACTTAAGACTATTGACTCCATTGGCAACTATTTTAAGTGCATCAATATCCAGGCCTGAATCTGTCTCATCCAAAAGTGATAGTCTTGGATTTAAAATCGCCATCTGGAGAATTTCGTTTTTTTTCTTTTCACCACCAGAGAAGCCTTCGTTAACGGATCTTTCTAAAAAACTCTCATTCATTTCAAGAACTTTAAGTTTTGATCTAAGGTGTTTCAAAAAATTCTCATCATCCATTTTGTCAAGGCCTTGGTGGGCACAGATTTCATTAAATGATTCTTTTAAAAAGGTGAAGTTTGAGACGCCAGGAACTTCAATTGGATATTGAAATCCAAGAAAAATTCCTTCTTGAGCTCTCTGGGCAGGATCGAGTTCAAGAATATTGGTCATTTTTCCGTTAATTTCATAATTAATTTCGCCACCCGTAACCTCGTAGGCAGGATGCCCGGCGATGATTTTTGAAAGTGTTGATTTCCCAGAACCATTGGGACCCATGATGGCATGTACTTCACCTTTTTTTACAGTGAGATTAATTCCCTTCAGAATTTCTTTACCATCAACCGACGCTGTTAAATTTTTTATTTCAATCATATTATCCTACGCTGTTCTCTAGTTTCATTTCGATTAATTTTACGGCCTCAACGGAAAACTCAAGTGGCAGAGTTTTGAAAACATCTTTACAAAAACCATTAACAATCAGGGACACGGCCTTCTCTGAGCTAAACCCTCTTGATTGCAAATAGAAAATCTGGTCGGCACTTATCTTTGATGTGGTCGCTTCGTGCTCAACAATGGCCGAGTCATTTTTGACATCTATAAAGGGAAAGGTATTGGCCGCACACTCATCACCAATAAGCATCGAATCACATTGAGAAAAGTTTCTTGCCCCTGTTGCAGAGGGCATTATTTTCACTAAACCACGATATACATTTTGGGATTTTTCAGCAGAGATACCCTTAGAGATAATAGTTGATTTGGTATTCTTTCCGATATGGATCATTTTTGTTCCCGTGTCGGCCTGCATGTAGTTATTTGTTAAGGCCACGGAGTAAAAAGATCCTTGAGAGTTATCACCAATAAGAACACATGATGGATATTTCCAAGTGATGGCGGAACCTGCCTCTACCTGGGTCCAGGAGATTTTTGAGTTGACCCCTTTGCAGTGGCCACGCTTTGTCACAAAATTATAAATTCCACCCTTGCCTTCTTTGTCGCCAGCGTACCAGTTTTGAACGGTTGAATACTTGATTTCTGCATTGTCGAGGGCCACCAGTTCTACAATCGCGGCATGAAGTTGATTTTCATCCCTTTGTGGGGCGGTACAACCTTCCAGATAATTTACGAAACTGCCTTCTTCGGCAATGATAAGAGTTCTTTCAAATTGTCCTGTTTCCTTGGCATTTATCCGGAAATACGTTGAGAGATCCAGTGGGCACTTGACTCCCTTAGGGATGAAGACAAAAGACCCATCAGAGAATACGGCGCCATTAAGAGCGGCATAAAAGTTATCAGAGTAGGGAACAACGGTTCCAAGGTATTTTTTAACAATATCTGGATGCTTCTCAACGGCTTCCTGAATAGAGCAAAAAATGACTCCCACTTTTTCTAATTCTTCTTTGTGAGTCGTACCCACTGAGACTGAATCAAAAACGGCATCAACGGCTACACCCATCAGTCTTTTTTGTTCAGTTAAAGGGATTCCGAGTTTTTCAAATGTTTCAAGCAATTCAGTGTCAACATCGTCTAAAGATTTATAGGTATCTTTTTTAGTCTTAGGTTTTGAATAATAATAGAGATCCTGAAAATCAATGGTGGGAACTTTGCAGTACTGCCATTCAGGGTGGGTTAATGTTAGCCAGTGTCGATAGGCCTTCAGGCGGTAGTCTAAGAGCCAGTCAGGCTCATTTTTTTTAGCCGAAATAAGTCTGACAATCTCCTCAGATAATCCCTTCGGAAACTCTTCAGTTTCAATGTCTGTGACAAATCCGTATTTATAATTGTTTTGTAAATTGTCTTCTATACTCATAGTTGCGCCTTGTTCACGAGCGGGCAATTTTCAACTTTCTTTTCAGGCATTTTCTTCAGGGCAAGTAAGTTATCATCGGCCAGAAGTTCATTTAATGAAACGGAGCTGAAAATACTCAAGATGTAATCATTAAGTCTTTTAATAGGTTGTGAGATATTGCATTTTTGAATCAATTCGCAAGGCCCTTCATGACAGTCCATCATGAAACTCTTCCCCTCAATGAGCTCAACAAGCTCAAGGTAAGTGACCAGATTCAAGTCTCGGGCCAGGGTGTAGCCTCCCTTCACTCCTTTTTGGGAATGAAGAATACCGGCGGTGTTCATTTGTTGCATCACCTTGGCGGTAGTATCAAAGGGTGTTGAATAAAGGTCGCAGACTTCTCTGGCAGAAGTAAGTTCTGTCTCACCCTTCTCTTTCATCAGCTGGAGTACCATAAGGGCGTACTCAACTTTTCGATTAATTTTAATCATAAAATATACGTTAAATTTTCACTTATTTGTAAACAGCGGCATTCTAGAACAAATAGGTTAAATTTGCACCTATTTTGTTATTTAGAAATGGTCTTTATTTTCAATGACTTTGGTCGGTGCTGGCGTTGATTCTGGGAGTTGGGTGCTAGTGGTTTCTTCACCATAATATAAAGCAAAATAGAGACCTACCATGATGACGATAAAGGCCAATAAGTTACGAGAGAGAGAGTTCTTGGAGGTTTTTGCGGCAGGTTTTAAGGTCTTTTTAGTTGGCTCAGAAGTGCGTGGAGGTGCTGAAGTTTTGATTGTTCGAGTTTGGGATTGTATCCTCATCTCTTCTATTGCAGGTGACTTGCTCAAATTTAAAGCTTCAATTTTTGAAGACACACCAATCTTAGTTCCTTCATCAAGCTCGATTTGGGCACTTGTGACAGCACCGAAAGCAAGATGTAAAAATGTTTGAAAGGGAATCGTGGAATTCGCAGGTATCTTTTCGCCGTTGATGTAGACTCCATTGATACTACCCAGGTCCGTGATGAACAGCTCGCCATCTTTATTTTCTAGCTTGCAGTGAACTCTAGACATCGCCTCATGAGGGATCACGAGGTCGCACTTGTTAGAGCGCCCGATCACAATGGCGTCTTTCTCCATTTCATAGTTGATTTTCTCTCCATCGAGAAGATTCAGGATAATTCTCATAGCCCTAGTATAGGGGGAGAGTGACTATTTCGCAAAAATTTTAAAGTTGTGAACGGCAAGGCTTTTGTCGGCGCCGGCAAACAGCGTGATAATGTTAATTTTTACAGAATCTAC
>CANFNX010000162.1 GCA_947448495.1 Bacteriovoracaceae bacterium
ATTGGTTCGCCCTTTAAGATCAGTCTTCACTCCCCCACAGGTATAATGAGCAGCGGGAACTACTGGGATTGGCTCCTTGGCCATATCGACTTTATTTTCTAAGCAGTGAGCATAAATGGTTGGGAATCGATTTTTTAAATAGTTCTCATCTTTGCTCGTAATATCTAGGTATACGCAGTCTTCTTTTTCTTTAATCATTTCTTCCAGGATTGCTCGAGAAACGACATCTCTTGGGGCCAGTTCAGCGTCCTCATGATATTTCTTCATGAAGGCTTCACCTTTGGCATTCAGTAACCTTCCACCTTCGCCTCTAACAGCTTCTGAAATCAAAAATCGTCGATGAGAGGAACGGTTGTAAAAAGTGGTCGGATGAAATTGAATAAATTCCATGTTCGTAACATAAGCACCGGCCCGATGGGCCATGGCGTGTCCATCTCCGCGCGCCCCTTCTGCATTTGAGTGGTGCAGGTAAAGGGCCCCAATTCCACCTGTCGCCAGGATAGTCACTTTAGAGAGAACTTTGCGAACTTCATTTGTCGCCTGATTAAAAAGATAAGCTCCTAAAACTTGGTTTTCCTCATAACGTTGAGTGATCGCAACGCCATGGTGATTGGGAGTAATCAAATCAATCGCCGTATGACTCGTGAGGAATTTTACATTAGGAAATTTTGTCTCATCACTCAGATAGTTTAAAAGTGAAATCTGAATCGCTTTTCCCGTCATATCTCCATTATAGATTATTCGCTCACGGGAATGGGCCGCTTCTTTGGTAAAAAGCAACTCTCCCTCAGCATCTTTGGCAAAATCAGTATGGGATTTATGAATCAGGACTTCATCGATGATCTCAGCGGAACGAGTCGTTAACACCCTCGCAGCTTCTGGGTTCGAAGTGAAAGCGGATGCCTTCATGATATCTTTCATTAAATCTTCTTGGTCGTTGAGATCTTTAGGACTGTAAATGATCCCACCTTGCGCCCAAAACGTATTTGTCATCTCAGGCTTTTTTTCACGAGTCACAATAGTAACGTTAAGTTTTTTTTCGGCAAGCTTGATAGCCGAAGATAATCCGGCAATTCCAGTTCCTATGATCAGCACATCGGTCTTAAAATCTTTCATATGGGTTTAAACTTGAGTGAGAGATCCACTCTTGGAGCACTGTAAATAAGAGAACCAAGACTGATGGCATCCACACCTTCTATTAAATATTTTTCAAGGTTATCTAGGCGAACACCACCAGAGACTTCAAAGGTCGCTCCATCTGATTTCAACTTCACGGCTTCCTGTATCCAGGCAATCGTAAAATTATCCAACATAAGGTGTTTAAGGCCCAGACTCTGAGCTTCTTTCAATTCATGAAGATCATGAACTTCTGCAATAATATTATTATAAAAAGCTCCTTGAGCTAAAAAAAACTCAAGAGCACCACTCAATCCCCCTAAGCAAGATTTATGGTTATCCTTAATCATCCAGGTATCCGTTTGTCCTAAACGATGGTTAAATCCACCACCTACTCTTACAGCATACTTTTCTAAACTTCTCAGTCCAGGAGTCGTCTTTCTCGTATCAAGTAATTTGATTTTTTTCTTGGAGGCGATTTCAACATGCTTGTGGGTCCAGGTTGCAATAGAACTTGCATGCTGAAGCAGATTCAGGGCCAGGCGCTCTCCGGTTACGGCAACAGAGAAAGGAAGTGATTCTGGGAATTCAATCACCTCTCCATTTTGAAAAGATTTACCATCCCAATTTCGCAAAAATTCAAAGGCTTCCCTTTCTGCACCAAGTGCAACAAAAGTCGCAACTAGATAATCAGTTCCTGCGAGAATGAGAGGGGACTTAACTTTTAATTGAAGCTTAACCTCTGTCGCAGGCAACGACTTCGTGTAATGAAGATTACGATGCAAATCATCTTCTTCGAGCCAGGACTGTATTTGGGGTATGAGACTATTTATTAGAAAATCACTCATGGAGGCTAAGTACCTTTTTTCGGGTAAATGAGCAAGGAATTATCCTCCCGCATCGCATATCTGAGTCTATTATTTCAATAAGTTATTCGACTCTTGGCTGGATCCTCTCTTGCTAAAAACTCATCCATGAAAAGTTTTTCGCCGTTACCTATCGTGCTGTTGTGTTTTGCATTCATGGCCGTCATGAAAGAGGCCGACAAAAATCACCTGATGTCATACTTTCATCAAGAATCTCCTCCCAAGTTGCGGCACTTCGAACATCATAAACCCAACCTCCCGGAGAAGGACAAAGAGCTTCTTGAACTATGGGAATCTATGCTGACCGGGCGCTCAGCTCCCGTCGCCCGCTGGATAAAAAAGGAATATAAAGGCCTAGGCCTTAATCATGTCTTCACCCCTTCAGGATTTCACCTCTCTGCAGTTCTTCTTCCTTTTAACTATATTTTTTCAAACACCAAGTTTCACTGGTTGATCTTAATGGTCTTTGGATTTCTGGCATTTTCATTGAAAGGACAAAGTGCGCTCAAACGAGTGGTGCTAATCAAATTAAGTCAAAAAAAATTCGGTCAGGGACTTGGTTTTTTCCTCGCCTTGATGGCAGATATTTTAATGGGATCTCTCAATGAATCCCCCCTGAGTTTTTGCTACAGTCTTCTGTTTCTTGGGGTTATTTATTCAGGAGCTAGATTTCTATTTCTTTGGTTTTTCGTTGGTCAATGCCTGATAGCTTTTTTTTCAGGAGATCAAATTTCTCCTCTCATTCTCATCCTATCCCCCTTACTTAATCTCGGTTTTAGTCTGGCGATGCCTATCCTGCTTCTTCTGGCCTATCCCCTTTGGGGATGGCAATTAAACCTTGGTCTTCTAGTCCTCTCAGGCCTTGAATCATCAGTGCATGCCTCGGCTTTACTGACTGGCCATTTTCCCTTCATACAAATTCATCTCGGTACGTTATGCTTGTTTTTTCTCATCTATACCAAAAAGCGAAAAGCGCTTTATATTCTTCTCTTCGTTTTAAGTAATTCTCTAAATCCTGAGTCGTCAAAAATACCAGCTTTTGGAGTTAAAGACTTCAGACCTCAGGGTCATATAGTGAAAATTATAAATTCAGTTGAGTATGATACGATTTATTGGAGTGATGGAAAATGCAGGAGAGACTTAATTTCGGGATTCTGGTGGGAAAAATGCTCCCCTCGAAAGGGGAGCAAAGGGCAATTTAAGAAACTTTCATCTCTTTAGTAAGTGCTGCGAATGTTTTTTCTTCGCGGATAGCATACATAAGATTGCGCTTAATGTTCTCATTTGATTTATAGAACTTCGCAATCTCGTCTTTTTTCATTCCAGACTGAGCAACCATTTCATCGATTTTTGCATCGAGATCTGCTTCAGTAGCTTCAATATTAAATTTCTTCGCCAATTTATCAAGGATGAGGCCTGAACGAACTTGAAATGAGGCCTTCTGAGTTACATCATCTGTCCAACGCTCAAAATAAAGAGCGATCATCTGCTCATTGAATCCTTGTTGCTTAAGCGTTTTAGCAAGGTCTTGCTTAACACTTTCTTTTTGATCTTCAATTAAAGCATTTGGAACTTCAAATTTATTCTCTTCAATGAGCTTTTCAAGAATTTCTTGCTGAAGCTTAGATTGAACTTCACGTTTCTTCTGAAGCGTCATTCTTTCTTTATTCTTCGTTGTGAAATCAGCTACTGACTCAAATCCAAACTGCTTAGCAAGTTCATCAGTGAGTTCAGGGAAATTCTTTTGTTTAATTTCAAGAAGCTCTACATGGAAAGTAACTGGAGCATTTTTAAGAGCCTCTTCGTGATAATCAGCTGGGAAAGTCACTTTCACATCTTTCTTATCACCTTTTTTAAGCCCAATCATTCCATCTTCAAAACCCGGAATAAATTGGCCCGAACCTATCTCAAGCATATACTCCTGAGCTTTCATATTGTCTGGCTTAGATCCATCTGCTTTTTCACCTTCAAAATTGAAAACAGCAAAATCACCTTTGGCAAGTTTATGACCAGCATCAGTCACTTCAGCAACTTCAGCTTTTGAAGAAAGATAGTTCTTTTTAAGAGTTTCAAAATCTTCATCAGTTACAGTTTCAGCATCTTTTTTGAAAGTATACTTAGAGTAATCCTTAAGATCGAAATCCGGGATAACCTCAACAGTTGCTTCAAATGCCACAGTCTTACCGGCTTCATATTTTGTGTTCCCAAATTGTGGGTAACCGACTGCGCGAATATTTTCTTTTTTCACTGCTTCGAAATATTCATTTGAAATGAAACGATAAAGAGCATCATTTTCGATTTGTGGTCCAAAAAGTTTTTGAACCATCTCAAGTGGAGCTTTTCCTTTTCGGAAACCTTTAAGATTAGAGTTTTGTTGCTTAGCCACAACAGCCTCTTTGATTTCTTTAGAAAGATCAACTTTCTCGAAATTAAAAATAAACTTTTTAGTACAGCCGTTAACATCTTGAATGGTGTAAGACATAGATTCTCTCTTTGATAATTGAAAAATTTAGAGTGGCTTTTTGTAACATAATAGGGAAAAAAGTCAATTTATTGAGACTGAAAATCAATAATTGACGCGGACCATATAGAGTCCCTGTGGTGGGGCAACAGGCCCGAGACGGTGCTTAGGGGTGGAAGTTAGTGAAGATGCAAACTCCTCAATTGAAATTTTGCCTCGCCCCACATTCCATAAGGCGCCCATTATAAGTCTTACCATTTGCTTCAAAAAACCATTTCCCACAATTCTAAGAACGTAATGAGCTGGCAGCATCTGCCATTGTCCTTGGGTTATTTCAAGGACTTCACACTCAAATATTGTTCTGATAGTGCTAGAAACATCAGTTCCTTCGCAGAAGTAATTTGTAAAGTCGTGTTCACCTACCAACTTTTTGCAGGCCTCACGCATTTTAGCAATATCAAGTTCAAAGGGATGATTCACAATAAGATCATTTTGAAACGCAGTAAAAGAGCGCGTGCAAGTGAAACGATAATGGTACTCTTTAGAAGTCGCATGGACGGTCGGGAAAAATTCGTAGTCAGAAAGTTCAGCATGGATCACTCGAATATCATCTGGCAAA
>CANFNX010000163.1 GCA_947448495.1 Bacteriovoracaceae bacterium
CCTTCAGTCGAAACCATGAAAGCCAGTTTTCCTACTGAACGATCAAGAACGATCCCACAATAATACTCATGATCAATGTCACAACCTTGTTCGATTAAAACTTTTAAAACTTTTTTCCCTTCAGGGCCAGTTTGATGAGTCACAAGTTGCATGCCGAGAATTTCGTTTGAAAGTTTTTCAACTTCCTCAAGCGACTTCGCAAGCTTGACACCACCGCCTTTACCGCGTCCACCAGCATGAATCTGGGCCTTCACAACCCAAACCTTTGTCTCTAACTTTTTAGCAACTTCAACGGCCTCAGCAGGTGTAGCAGCAACTCCACCCTTTAAAACGCTAATGCCAAATTGTCGCATTAGTTCTTTGGCCTGGTACTCATGAACGTTCATAGGCTCTCCTTAGAATCCAGAATAAAAATATATGCTCGACATTATAGCGAATTTACAGTCCCTATCAATCAAAAGGTCTTGAAAAACACACCTTTCCAAAGGCATCATGGAGGCGCGAGGTGTTATGAAAAAATATTCGATTCTCCATCCGGCAGTTTTTAAACTTGATGGTGGAGCCATGTTTGGAATTATCCCTAAACCACTCTGGAATAAGGCCATTCCAGCAGACGAACTCAATAGAATTCAGTTGAGTTTACGTGTCATGTTAATTCAAACTACACATCGCAACATTCTCATCGATACGGGTATTGGGGACTACCATGGTGAAAAATTTGATGACCGCTTTGGTGTCCAGGGCGAGAAAAATCCTTTAATTCAACTTCTCAAAAATGATTTCAACCTCAATCCGTCAGATATTACGGATTTGATCATCTCTCACCTTCACTTTGATCACGTAGGTGGCCTCGGAGGCAACGGTTCGCAAGAATTGCTCTTTCCTCAAGCAACTCTTCATTTACATCGTCAGCACTATGACTACGCTCTCCACCCAACTCTTAGAGATGCCGGCTCTTTTCATGCCCAGTATTTCAAACCACTCATTGAAGCGGCCTTAAACAAGGGCATGGTCCATTGGCTAGAAGGAATTGAAGGAACGATCTTAACTGATGCAGAGGATAGTCTTCATTTCAAATGCTCCTTTGGTCATACACCTTATCTAGTCCACACTTGGGATGAAAAATTTATTTATATGGCGGATCTTGTTCCCACTGCCCACCATATCCCCTTGGCGTGGGTTATGGGGTACGACATAGCTCCAGGCCAAACGACCAAAGACAAAGCAGATTTTTATGAATTTATTTCACATACTCATAAAACGATGGTTTTCGAGCACGACATCAAAAACTGGGGCGCCAAAATCTCTTTCTCACTGGGTGAAGTAAAAGTCATAGAGACACTTGCTGCGAAGGATTCAAAATTTCAAACTATTTTTGAGTAGCACTATCTTCAGTTATCTGAATCAGTTTTTTATTTAGACCCTCTTTAAGAATATCAAACCTTTTTTTGACTTTAGAGGATTCGCTTTTCAATTCCTTAGATGTTGGTTTTTTCATCTTCTGGAATTCTTCAATGAGCTTCATCGCTTCAAAGCCCACGCTCTTTGAAGCCACTCTAACAAGAGACTCGTAACCACTTTTTTTGCCCATATCCAAAGGACTGGATTTTTCTAACTCAAAAAAATATTTTTCATTGGCAACTACAAACTCAGTTAGGAAGTGACCAAAGTTCTTGGTGTACGTTGCAACCATTTGTTTCAGGTTTTGATGATAATCCTTTGAAGGCTTATCTAAGAATTCTAAAAAAAGTTGTTCTATTTGAAGTGTAATCGCCACCATGGTCTGAAACTTTTGCTGTAAATCCTGCCAAAATAATTCGTTTTGGTTCAGCTGTCTTTGCTCGTTTTCGATTTTCTGTTTTATCAGTTTTTCTAAAATGAGATTAAACTCTCTACTTCCTTTATGAAAAAGAACAACCTTCATTTTAGTTTTATAATTAGGCTCAGGGGATTTGAACAAATTTGCGATTTTGGGAACCATTCCTCCCCACTCGCATTGGCTAGCACTTAACTCCATCTCATAAAGACCAGGGATAATTCTACTGCCTTCAATAAACTCAAATCGATTAAATTCTAAGATATGATTCTCGAGAGTTGAAGCAGATTTAAAACTTATCGTTTTATCTTCCATTGAGAGCAATTTTTCTTTTATTGATGTGAATTGAGCTTCCACGCGACAACGATGAAAACTCGAAGTCACAAGCCAAATATGGGACATATCAGCGGGAACAAATTCTTTCAAAAAAAGTTTTTTATTCCACCCCTCAAATTTAAATTCATTTGTGATTTTTTGAAAGAGTTCAGGACTCATTTGTTTGGCCCTGTGAAAAGTAAAACTCTCCTTACTCCGAAGCCATTGTTGTCCACCTAAGAAAGCACCCAATAAGATGAGAGAGGTAAAAAATATGAGCATTGGAAACTTCTTCTGATCTGAATTTCTTTCCTCATTTGGGGCCGGTCGATCTTCTCGTATCTCCTCAGTCATCAATGGTATGGGTGGAATCTCATCTGTGACAGGTAAAGGGGGGAGCGGCATCTCCACCTCGAGGGTCATTTTATCGTGGGCATGCTTAAATTTTATGGGAGAATCTAGACCCTCTGCCCAAATTTGAGTTTCCGCAGGACATTTTTGATTGATTAATGACTCAAAAGAATACGGACCTTCATGCCCTGTTGGAAGCAGGATGAACCATTTGAGAGAAGTCTTGTCAGTCCAGTCAAAATTTGACAACGTCATTAGTGTTAACCCTTGGAATTACTTACATCTTATGACGAACCATTACATCACTCAATCACAAAAACGTTATCAGGATTCAATCGGATCACTTTTTAGGCCATGGGACTATTCCCCTAAAGATGTTATCTTTTTAAAAAGTTCGACAGACGTTGGCGTACAAAGAAATGGTGGGCGAAATGGTGCACGCTATGCCCCACAATCTCTCCTCTCCTATTTAAAAAAATTAAATAAGCTTCCACATATTAATAAGCTCACATTTTGCGAATGTGAGGTAGCTAGTGAGATTGAAGAGACATCAAACTTTGAAGTTGCTCAGAAGTTAGAATCTAAACGCATTAGTGACATTCTTAATGCCTCACCAAAGTCTTTTTTGTGCCACATCGGTGGTGGTCATGACCACATTTACCCACTCCTTCTTTCTCTGACTAATAAGTTTTCTCGTATAATCGTTATCAATATTGATGCTCATGCAGACACGAGGACAGATCTTGAATTCCACTCTGGAACACCGTTTAGGCAGTTTGACGAAAGTAGACTTGTAGACTTTCATCTCTTCCAGGTGGGCCTTCATTCTTTTGCGAATTCTGCTACTACCCTTTCTCCTTTAAACAAAGGCAGTATGTCTGTTTTATGGAGACATGACCTCAGGCAACCAGAAAAGATAGCGACTTTTTTTGAGTCCATTAAATCATTCGTCTCAAATGAAACTGCAGTCGTTTTTAGTCTCGATGCTGACGCTCTCCAAGGTTCTCAAGTACCAGGCGTTAGTGCCGTCAACGGCAATGGCCTAACCATTTCCGAGCTAGAGTCTATATGGAGGGGTTATAGAAATATCGATCTTCATCATCCCCCTATTATCGGAATTTATGAGCTAAACCCAGTGTATGACACCCTCTCTATGTTGAGCATGA
The DNA here is from genome assembly GCA_947448495.1 of Bacteriovoracaceae bacterium. GTDB lineage: Bacteria > Bdellovibrionota > Bacteriovoracia > Bacteriovoracales > Bacteriovoracaceae > Peredibacter. The sequence goes on from CANFNX010000163.1 coordinate 3,649, forward strand.
GGACCGTAGGAAATTTTCTTTTTGAATGTTTCGATAGTTGAGCAAAAAAAAGCCCATCGTTGAGATGGGCTTTTTATCGAGAGACATTTGAAGAAGTTAAAAAAATCCTTTCTTTAACCCCAACACACACACACTCTTAGATAAGCAAAGAGTGTGCCAAATCTTAAGAAGAGAAGAGTTATCACAGTTTCATCAACTTAACGCACATCAAAACAATTAACACAGTCAAACGGCCAACACGGGGGCCTCATCTCCGTCAAAAACTCAACACTAAAAAACACTTAAACCTTACTTTCACAATCAGTTTTCACTTCAAATTTCATACACATATCGGCATAATAGCGAAGATTATCTTAATGCAATTTAAAGCTACACTTCAAAAGGAGAAGTTCCATGTTCACACGTGCTTTTTTCACAACTCTTATGGTTGCCCTTCTTGCCATAGGTTGTTCTTCTAACAAGCCAAAAAATGGTCAAGACGGTGCTGAGGGTGCTAATGGTTCAAACAACGGCATGAGCCTAGAACTCAATGGCGATTCTGACTCAAACAAAGCTGGCGGATTACAAACTGTATTCTTCGCTTTTGATTCATCAACTCTAGATTCAGCTGCTAAAGGAACTATGCAATCAAATGCTGATTTCCTTAAATCAAACACAAAAATTGAAGTCCAAGTTGAAGGTCATTGCGATGAGCGCGGTGGTCGTCAATATAACCTTGCGCTAGGTGAGCGTCGTGCGAAAGCTGTTCGCGACCACCTCATCGCTCTTGGAGTTGAAGCTAAAAGAGTTACAACTATTTCTTACGGAAATGAACGTCCAGTTTCAGAAGGTCACGATGAAGCTGCATGGTCAAAAAACCGTCGTGGAAATTTTGTTGTAACTGCGAAATAAGGCTGAATGAGATTTACTCTTCTTCTTTGCATTTTTATAAGTGCGTGTGGTTTAACAACCACACGCCCTAAAATAGAAATGAGTTACGCCCAAGCTGCCTTTATGGCCGCTAAAGAGTCTGGTGCCGACGTTCACGCTTCTACCCTCTATAGAAAAGCTGAAGACTACTATCTAAAGGCCAAATCGGCTTACCGACGAAAATATTTTAATAAAGCAAAAGAGTACGCACTCCTGTCAAAAAAGTACTCTGAGCAAGCCGAATATTCGGCTGTTAGAAAGAAAGCGATTGAAGGGAACGCTGAATAGCGAAAGAAAACCTCTGCCCACTCTGATTTCTTTAAGATAAGATACATTCAAATATCATCAAGGTAAGAATACACATGAAATTTATTTTGTTGTCACTTCTCGTATTTTCAACTTCCTGTATTAAAACCGCTGATCAGGTCCAAAGAGAAAAGAAATTTGAAACCATGTCTGAACAGATGAAAGACTCTCAAGGACTACTAGCAGATATGATGTC
>CANFNX010000164.1 GCA_947448495.1 Bacteriovoracaceae bacterium
ATATCTGCGTATGATTTAGCTGTTCCACCATAAACTTTCGCCATGGTCATTGTGATAGCTGCTGTTAAAGTTGTTTTACCGTGATCGACGTGACCAATAGTACCGATATTTACGTGCGGCTTACTACGGTCAAATTTTTCCTTAGCCATTCTGAGCTCCTCTAAATGTAAATTCCACGCTTCTGTAGAATTTCTTTTGCTTGGTTGTGGGTTAGTGGTTCGTATCTTTTGAAGGTTAAAGTAAAACTCGCACGTCCTTGGGTCTTAGAACGCAACTGTGTACTATAACCAAACATTTCTGAAAGTGGGACTTCGGCCTTGAGTACATCTTTATTTTGTTTTGGATCAATTCCAAGAATACGTCCCCGCTTAGCATTCACGTCTGCAATGACATCCCCGGCATAATCGTTAGGTGTCGTCACTTCTAGGGCCATCACAGGCTCCATTAGGACAAGACCAGCTTTTTGGCAGGCCTCTTTGAAGGCCATCGTTGCAGCAATTGTATAGGCTACATCATTGGCCTCAGTTTCATTGAACTCAATAGACTCAACCGTTGCTTTAATTCCAATGAGGGCGTAACCGGCCATCGCGCCACTAGGAGCAGCATCTTGAACACCGCGCTTAACCGCCTCATAGATTTCATCAGGAATAGACTTATCTTTCTTCTTAAAATCGACTTTAATTTCAAGGCTGTTTTCAATAGGCTCAACAGTAATAGTGGCCTGACCAAATTGACCTTTACCTGCAACATCGCGACGGAAAGTGTTTTGAGCTGTACCTTTACCGCTGATCGATTCACGAAAGGCTACTTGTGGACTACCTTTATTCACACCAACCTTGAACTCGCGCTCAAGACGGTCGGTAATAATATCAAGATGGAGCTCACCCATTCCAAAAATGAGTAGCTGTCCAGTTTCTTTATTTGTTCGATAGTTGAAGGATGGATCTTCAATCTTTAAATAATCTAAGGTCTTCGTAAGTTTTTCTTCGTCAGCTGAAGTTTTTGGTTCAATCGCAATGGAAATAACTGTTTCTGGAAATTCCATGAGATCAAAAATGATGGGCTTATGTTCTGCACACAGTGTTTGTCCGGTCGTTGTAAATTTTAAGCCTGAAACAGCAACGATATCGCCGGCAGAAGCAGATTCAAGCTCCGTGCGCTTGTTTGCATGCATCTGAAGAATTTTATTAATACGCTCTTTTTTCTTCTCAAGAGGATTAAAAACTTGAGTACCAGCGACTAGCTCACCTGAGTAAATTCTGAGATAAGTAATCTGACCTACAAAAGGGTCAGATGAAATTTTAAAAGCGAGAGCACTGAAAAGATCTTTCTCATCAGGTTGTCTCGTCATTGTTTTTTCGTAATCTTTGGCATCGTGACCTGTCACTTCCCCTTTATCGAGAGGAGAAGGAAGATATTTAACGACTGCATCTAGAAGTGGTTGAACACCTTTATTTTTAAAGGCACTTCCACACAAGACAGGGATAAAACCATCTTTGATCGTAGCTTTACGAATGGCTTTTTCAATGACTTCTGAAGAAATATCTTTTCCATTGAGGTAATCGTCAGCGAGCTGATCATCAAAATCTGCAAGAGTTTCAAGAAGTTCATCACGATAAAGTTTTGCTTCTTCTAATTCTGATCCATCAAGATCTTTTAATACAAATTTCTCGCCCTGATCACTTCCGGCCCAAGTCATAGACTTGAGGGTGATAAGATCGATCATACCAACGAAATTTTCTTCTGACCCAATAGGCATTTGGATAGCGGCAGCTTTTTTTCCAAGTTTTTCGCGAATCTCAGTGATCACACTTAAAAAGTCTGCACCAATTCGATCCATCTTATTTACAAAAGCGATACGAGGAACTTTATATTTATCAGCTTGACCCCAAACTGTTTCAGACTGAGGCTCCACACCGCCTACAGCACAAAATACACCTACAGCACCATCAAGAACGCGGAGAGAACGTTCGACCTCAATAGTGAAGTCCACGTGGCCAGGAGTATCGATGATGTTAATGATGGCATTATTCCAAGAACAGGTAGTAGCAGCTGCAGTAATGGTAATACCACGTTCCTGCTCCTGAACCATCCAGTCCATCGTCGCTGTCCCTTCATGGACTTCGCCGATTTTGTAGTTTTTTCCGGTATAAAATAAGATGCGTTCTGTGGTGGTCGTTTTACCGGCATCAATGTGAGCCATGATGCCGATATTACGAACCTTGTGAATTTCCGAAGATTTCATTTAAAAAAACTAATTACCACTTAAGGTGTGCGAAAGCCTTGTTAGCCTCTGCCATTTTGTAAACGTCTTCTCTCTTCTTCACAGCGCCACCACGGTTGTTAGCTGCATCGATGATTTCATCAGCAACTTTCTCAACCATGTTCTTACCAGCGCGAGAACGTGAATAATCACGTAACCAACGGATAGCAAGAGACTGCTTACGATTAGGACGTACTTCAACAGGAACCTGGTAAGTTGCTCCACCGATACGGCGAGACTTAACTTCAACAGCAGGCTTGATGTTATTCATAGCTTTTTTGAAAACTTTAATACCTTCTTCGCCAGTCTTCTTCTCAACTAAATCAATAGCTGCGTAGAAATTTGACTCTGAAGTTGATTTTTTCCCATCATACATTAAAGCATTAATGACTTTAGTGATGAGGATATCTCCATATCTTGGATCAGGGAGAACTTCTCTTTGTGGAGCTTGGTGCTTACGTGACATAAATTACCTCAAATTATTTCTTAGGTTTCTTAGCGCCATAGAGCGAACGACGCTTACGACGTTTTTCAACGCCAGATGCATCTAGAGCTCCACGAACAGTGTGATAACGAACACCCGGAAGATCTTTAACACGTCCACCGCGTACTAATACGATACTGTGCTCTTGTAAATTGTGTCCTTCACCACCAATGTACGAAATAACTTCGTAACCAGAAGTAAGCTTCACTTTACAAACTTTACGAAGAGCAGAGTTTGGTTTTTTAGGAGTAGTTGTGTAAACGCGGGTACAAACACCACGACGTTGAGGACAACCAGCAAGCGCAGGAGATTTAGTCTTCGTTTTTTGCAAATCGCGACCTTTTCTCACTAATTGGTTAATAGTAGGCATACCTAATTCCTTACAGTTTTAAAGATTAGCCCGAGTTTTTAGCAGAAGCCTCGGGCTAATTCAAGTTTTAATTATTGACTACAAGCTCATGCTGAATGGGCTTTCTTCTTTGACCACATCTGCTTGAAATTCCTTGTAACGAGGAATTCCTGTACCAGCTGGGATCAATCGACCCATCAGAACGTTTTCTTTAAGACCAATGAGGGTGTCTTTCTTACCTTCCAGAGTCGCCTGAGTTAGGACCTTAGTTGTTTCCTGGAATGACGCAGCAGACAAGAACGAGTCAGTCGTTAATGATGCTTTTGTAATACCAAGGAGCAATGGTTTTGACCCAGATGGCTTTAGATTTTCAGAAATGAGTCTCTCATTTTCAGTGTAGAACTCGGCTTTGGTGACAGAATCACCTTCAACAAAAATTGAATCACCTGGTTCTGTAATTTCGACCTTCTTCAACATTTGGCTCACAATCACCTCAATGTGCTTATCATCGATTTTCACACCTTGGAGACGATAAACTTCCTGGATTTCATCAGTGATATAGCGAGCAACCGCTTTTTCACCAAGTACTCTTAGGATGTCGTGAGGGTTAGTAGGTCCATCCATGATTTGGTCACCAGGACGAACATAGTCACCTTCATTTACGATCACATAACGGCCTTTAGGAATAGTATAAACCACAGGGTTTGAACCATCTTCAGGTTTAATGATGATCTTTCTTGAACCACGAACCTCTGGACCATACTCGATAGTTCCAGCAATGTCCGCAATCTGAGAAGAATTCGTTGGCTTTCTTGCTTCGAAAAGTTCTGCAACTCGAGGAAGACCCCCTGTGATATCTTTCGTTTTCGTCGATTCACGTTGAACTTTGGCGATAACAAAACCACCGTCGATTTTATCTCCTGGATTCACTACCACGTTCGCACCAACAGGTAATGAATAAGAAGCTATACGTTTTGTTCCTGGAACGATGATTGGATTACCAGCATCGTCCACGATTAAAATTCGAGGTTGCTTAGAAAGATCTTCTTTGGCCTTCGCTTCAGTGATCACTCGGTGAGAGAGACCAGTTACGGCATCGAGAACTTCAGTATATGTTGCACCGGCAACAAGATCTTCGTACTTAACAGTACCAGCAACTTCAGTCATGATTGGCATCGCAAATGGATCCCATTCAAGAATACGGTCACCAACACCAACAGTTTGACCATCTTTGAAGAAAAGTGTCGCACCATAAATTGCAGGGTAACGCTCTTTTTCGGCACCTTGATCGTTCTTAATGATAATTTCCCCTGTCTTGTTCATGATAACCATCTGGCCATCAGCACGAGTCACGGTCTTAACATTTTCAAAAACAAGTTTACCTGCTGTTTTTGCTTCTGACTTGTTAACTTGAGCACCTGCAGTTGCAGTACCACCGATGTGGAATGTACGCATTGTTAACTGAGTTCCTGGTTCACCGATTGATTGGGCAGCAATAATACCAACTGCTTCACCGATTGAAACAAGTTTACCGCGAGAAAGGTCACGTCCGAAACAGAGACCACAGTAGCCGTACTTCTCTCTACAAGTAAGGACAGAACGAACTTTAATCTGATCAATTTCTTCTGAAGTAATAGTTGGAACATCTTTCTCAGTGAAGAGATGGTTTCTTGGGAAGAGAACGTTACCATTTTTCCCTTTAACATCTTCAAGAGAGACACGACCAAGAACACGTGAAGCCACATGCTCAGCAATTTCACCAGCTTCAATTCTTGAAGTTAGTGTAATTCCGTCATGAGAGTCACAGTCAGTTGTACGGATAATACCATCCTGAGCAACGTCAACAAGACGACGAGTAAGGTAACCAGAGTTTGCTGTTTTAAGAGCAGTATCGGCTAGACCCTTCCGAGCACCGTGTGATGAAGCAAAGTAC
>CANFNX010000165.1 GCA_947448495.1 Bacteriovoracaceae bacterium
AGCAGCATATGCGCAGCGATCATTCGCTCGGAGCTTGATTGTGTGGTTTATGAGTGCCATCATATCGACATCATCCGGGATCAATTGGAATTAACCACCGCTTACCAATTTATTCTTTTTATCAAAGCACCAGATATTCTTCGACTCTATCAAGAAAAATACTCTCATTACATAACAAATTATTTTTATGAGCTTGATAATAAATCTGATTACCAAAAAGATTTATTTGATTATCTTCAAAAAATTAAAAAAAACTTTTCACATCAGGATTATAAGCCCATTCATCACAACCTGGTTCTTTTTTATGATTATCTACCTATCGACCTTTACACAAAAAATGCTTCGGAACAGTTTGTCCATTTCCTGAATGCTCGAACGATTATAAAAAAGATTGATATTAATCACATGATTGAAATGGGTACAATTTATTTTTACGTCAAATCCAAGGACATTCCGACGCTGGAGAAGTATGCCAACCGGATTATTGAAACAAATCTTTTGGAAGTTTCCCTACAAAACGACCAAGCTATAAGTTGCTTAAAAAGATTAAAACAACTCTCTCTGGACCAGTTTCCAACACTCAATCCAAAAGTCATGTCGTTTTATGACTATCACTTCCTTAGGGCGATAAAACTCTTACTCAAGGTTCCAGAACTTAAATCGAAATTACTCAATTTTTGCTCCCTTGATGGCTATTTCCCCATTCATATGTACTTGGTGGGGCTTATCAGCTCTCGTTTAATGATGCTTTCAGGTGAATGGAATGAGTCAGGACAGACTCTCATGGCCTTTACCTCACTTATCCATGATCTAGCTTTAGAAACGAGAGACAGTGAAGAATATCAGCTCACCTATCAGCTTGAACAAGGCTTGTTTGATCAATCCTTTTTAAAGTCCTCTAATCTTCTCCATCATGGGGAAGAAGTCCTAAGCTGGAGCTTGGATATTGAAAATTTACCTGATTGGATCCCCGATATCCTCTTAAAGCACCACGAACGACCAAAAGGGAGCGGTTTCCCCATTGGAGAAGATATTAGAAATTATGATCTTCAAGTATCAAGCTTTCTGGTAGCCCATATGGTATTTGACGATCTTTACAAACACAGAAATTCAAATAATTCGCCAAAAGAGAATCTTAAAAAATTTCAATTATCAGATTTCAAGAATGGTACGAGTCGAACAGTCGCCCTCAGAGTTGAGGAACTTGATATTTTCACAAATTAATCTGATTTCTACACTATTTTTCTTTTCGTTGCGTATAATAAAGTAAGATGTATTTATCAAAAGTATTAATCCTATTCATTTTCATACTTCTAAGCACCCAGAATGGTGTCGCTCGCTCTGTTATTGTTCCCAAACGTGAAACGGCCGTCATGTATTATCTCCAATTATCCAACACTAAAAGCAATCAAGTAATCCTACTTGAATCAAAAATACCAGAATTTGAGATCCCAGAAGATATTGAAGGGGACTATTCGATCCAAGTATCTTTTTCTGATAAGTGGGGCAGAAAAATTGAAGGTCATGACCCAAAAGTTATTACACTTATAAACAAGAAAAAAGATGTCGAGTTGCTTGCTGAGAAAACAGAGATTAAATTCGAAGAACATTCAACAGTGGGGATTGTCTTTAATCCCTATGTGGCTTCTGGAACTTATACGGCAGATCTAAACGATTCATCTACGAATATAAAAAAAGGTTCCTTAGCATTTCGCTCCACGGGGATGAAAACGATATTGAAAATCAATTCAATACGAAATCTTCGATTTGGTATCGATTTTATGCAAGGCTCAACCCCAGAAAAATCGCTCAAGTCAACAGAAGCTTCGATAGCCTATGATTGGTATCAACACTTTACTGAAAAAAATGAAACAAGAATCGCCGCAGGAATTGCTGGAGCGTCGACACAAATTAAAGGACAATTTTCGGATGGAGCTTCAACCGTAAATTCTTCTGCACAAGCTTCTTCGACTTATCTATTTGGTCAATTTTTTTATTCACATCATTTTTCAAATTTTTACTCTGAAACTCTCGGTATGCTGGGAGCCTCTCAGAGTTATTTCAGATATGACATCGGTCAAGCTGTCCTTTATAAAATTACAAACTTTTGTCAAGTCGGCCCTTGGATAAATTATGGCAAATTTGAAAATGGCACCAAAGACGGTTCTATCAAGGCAAACAGTTTGAAGCTAGGTCTTAATCTGAATCTTAGTCTTTAAGAATTATTTCTTCACTCGAAATAGGTCTCACTGGTGGTGGAGCATCTAAATTGAATGTGAATTCCGGTGTATAAATGGTTTCGGAATCTTTTTTCAAAATGAGTTTCCATTTATAATTTTTAACATTTTTAAGTTCTAACTCAAGGTAACTTTCACCACTTACATCAAAGATCTTTTTATTTTTCTCATCTTTAAGTTCTAACTTAACCTCGAGATTTCGTTGATAAAACTCCGCCCATCTAAAGGTAACTTTCTCTTCAAGTGATTCAGAAATAATTCTCTGCTTATCAAAAGGTTCTTTGAGTAATTGTGTCGTATCAATTAGGTGAAAACCTCTCCACTCATTTTTCTCATCGAGTTGATTTTCATTCATTGGTGTAACAGTCCAACTAAACTTACCCATTTTTTTATGAGTGAATACAAACTGCTCTTCGTTAGAGGGAATCCGTATGACCTCTTCATTTTTTTCATTTTTAATGATTAATAAATGCACCCCCGCCAAGGCCCTCTTCCATCGTAGAGTGACTTGGTTAAAATAGATGGATTCATCAAAATTCTCTAAAACAGGACGTTTGGTTTCAACTAATTGAAAGTTTACAGGCACTGACCAATCGCCATAATCAGTATTGTTTTTTCTTCTTGCGGATAAAGTATAAAAGCCTGGAATAAGGTTACGAGGGATCGAGGATTGTAGGCCCCTAAAAACAACCGCCTGGTTTAACTTTAGTTCAAGTTCTGTTTCTTCAAGATTATATTTCCCATTCGGGCGAAAGGATTTCGTATATAAGATATCTCCGTTTTTTGGAGATTCAATTTCAGGTACTGATAAATCTTCGACGGTTAAAAGTTTTTTAACCGAAGAGCCTAGAGAATCTTCTATTTTAAGATTATAAATTCCAGGGTCTTTGATTTTATACGCGACCGAGGACGATGAAGTCACAAACTTTGACTTCTCTTCATTGTCTTCAATATATACTTTGAATGGCGGAGTCCCATTTAGAATTTCAAGATTGACGACGGCCGGTGAAGTTCTCAAGGAGATCATCGCCGGAGCTTTTACCTCCAGTAATTCCGGTTCAACGCTAATTTCAGTTAAGATCTCTTCTGAGGACATGGCCGCTTCTGGGGTAGGAACAGGTACAGGAATTTCTTTCCCCTTAACCGTGATTTTTTCAAATGAACTTGGGGAAATTTTTTCAAAATTAATTTTCCCCTCAATGATATCGATGCTTGAGCCCTTCGATCCATTAGTAATTTGGACTAAAGAGTTGGGGTAAAGGGTTAACTTGGTACCAGATTTTAAAACAATACTTGCAGTCGAATGATTCGGAGTAAAAACCATCGATTTATCTAAAACATCAAGTTCATTTTGACCATCCAACCAGAAGTAATCATCAGGACTTTTATACTTACAACCACCGATACATTTAAGTATTTTCCCAGTGGGCAAAGTTGTCATTTTGCGCCTATATGATGTTGACCAAATAGAATAACCTGAGACAATAATAAGCGTAGCTCCAAATATGATAAGGGAGAGGTCCACTGTTTTCTTTGTGAAAGGAGCTGTTAATTCGGCCATAGAGTTATTATGCAGATTAAAATACCCAGTTTCAAATACAAAATGGTTCTCTTTTCATTCGTTCTTATTGGAACCTGTCTGGGAATTTTCCTTTACTATATCGTAGACTACTTTCAATCAGATAAAAGAGCTTATCTTTACGAAGAAGCATTCCGATTCGGACTTGAAGCAAATTCTTCACTTGAAAAGAGTGCTGCTTTTGGTCGTTTACTATCGGACTCTATAGAACCGACCGAAATTAATTTTAAAGATTTACAACATGATCTGATTGCTATCAAGGTTGAAGAGAACAAGAACTCTAAACTTCATCCATGGGTTTACAATAAAACAAAATTAAAAGAACTCAATCTTCCTGAAAATGATTTCCTTGGTTCCTTTGAAAATAAAGATGCTATCCATTTCTTACCAACGCCAGAACTGAAAAGTGGATATTTTAGAATTACCCATCTAAGTGACAAATTTCGCTCCATTTTTGCCATTTATCCTGAGGACTTCTTTGAACTTTTAAACACTCGAAAATTTGCCCGTGTGATGATTGTTGATAATTCAACGAAATCACCTCTCTTTAAGAGTCCTGGATTTCCAACCGATTTTGATGCTCTCCCATTTATTCATGCTGACGCTCAACCTCGATCGTTTGACCGACAGATCGATAAAACACATTATTTTGTGACATCTCATTTTTCTAAAATGATTAATGCTTCAATGATTATCCTCTACAATATGGATGAAGCGAATGCAACTTTAGCGCTTCTCAGTAACACTCTTATTTGGGCCGCTGTAGGTCTATTTGGATTTGGTCTCATTCTTTCAACTTTTTTTGCCAACTCACTTGCTCGCCCATTGGAAATATTGGCAGACATGGCACGTAAAGTTTCTCGAGGTGATCTTAATGCTCGAGTGTCATTTAATAACTCAGATGAAACCGGAATCCTTGCAGCAAGTTTTAATCATATGATGGATGAAATTCAGACATTTATTGAAGAGCTAAAAGGGAAGGCCAGATTAGAGTCTGAACTAAAACTCGCTAGTCTCGTTCAACGTAACTTTTTTGACTTAACTCCGATTGATAAACCAACCTTCTTTCTTCAAGGTGATTACATTTCCGCCTCGGAATGTGCTGGAGATTGGTGGAATATTAAAGAGTGGGATGGAAAATTTATCCTTCTCCTCGGCGATGCCACAGGTCATGGTGCTCCAAGTGCTCTACT
>CANFNX010000166.1 GCA_947448495.1 Bacteriovoracaceae bacterium
ATGATAAAACGTTTCCACGTCCGGATGGGAGTCTCACTCTTCATTCAAAACATAGCCCTGGCCCACAATCGTCTTAATAAGTTTTTTAGTCGCACCTGCATCCACTTTTTTTCTCAAGTGGTTAACATAAACGTCTACGACATTTGATTCAGGATCAAAATGAAGATCCCAGACATGTTCCGCAATTTGAGAACGGGTAAGAGGCCGACCAATGTTTTTAAGAAAATATTCGAGGAGCTCGTATTCTTTGGTGGTTAATCGAATCGCAGTCCCTGAGCGAATCGCCTGACGTTTGATCACATCCAATTCCAGATCACCACATTTTAAACTTAGTGGGCGCTCAGTATGTCTTCGAAATAAAGCTCGTATTCGGGCCGACATTTCATCTGCACTGAATGGTTTTGTTAAATAATCATCGGCCCCAGAGTCGAGGCCTGCAACCTTATCCTCAACTCTCGACAAGGCGGTCAGCATGAGGATTGAAACTTGGGATTTGAGTGTCTTAAACTCTCGACATATTTTTTTTCCATCATCGTCTGGTAACATCACGTCCAGTATTACTAAGTCTACTTGGGATTGAGAGAATTGACTTCGCCCTTCCGCTCCGGTTGAAGCAATGACGACTTCGTGACCCATCTCTCGCACCACTTGACCAATAAATTCAGCAATTTTGGTTTCATCTTCTATAATAAGTATTTTCATAAGATCCTTCATTTTGTCGTAAAAATCACACATAACCACTTGAAATAACTAAGACCAGAAAAATTAAAACAAATTAACTCAAGTACCACCCTCAAATTCCCGACAAGTTCTATAAGTTTAACAGCTTGAGGAGTTAATTATGAAGTACTTGTTCTTGTCACTGTCGGCCCTTATGAGTGTTCACTTCGCTCATGCCAAATGTACCGCCGATAAACTTGAAGAGTTTGCGCCTTCAAAATTTACAGTTTATCAAGTTGATCGCGAACACAAGTTTGTTGGAAAAACGACTCCCTTAATTTTTTCTAAAGAGGAGCATGAACTCTCTGATTCAGACCGCCTCTATCATATTTCACACCAAAAAAGTCCTAATAAGCATTGCAGTCTTGTTTCTTTGCCTGAAAACACTTTTTCTTTAAAATCCAAAGAAGAATTTCAGGTCACAAAGATCGAGTCTAATGAAGGCGTTTTAAGAATCGTTCTGGGTCACGACAAGCTTGCCCATATTGATTGTAAAGGTATACAAACGATGGGGGATCTTCGTGATGCTCTAGATCCTTATCTGACCTTCGACTGCAAGAACCGCTTCAAGCCTAAAACAGTTAATGGACGCCTTCCAGCGTCCATTAAAGAGTAAATTAGTCCTGAGGTGCAATTTCTACATCTTCTGGTTTACCAGATGATCCAACAAGATTGAATTTGATCCCATGGTCATCACATTCTTTTTTGTAATGATCAAGAAAGTGAGTCATTGAATCATCCACAACCTTACAAACAGAAACATCAACTGTGATTGATTTTGCATTTGGTAAGTTATAGAGAGTCTCTTTAACCTTAAAGATACTCCAAAAAGTTGCAGCCGTTGTAATCTTGACGTTCACTTTTTCTGCTTCAGGATCATCTACAAAAACGTTAGTGAAAAAAATCTCGTTCGGTTTAAGTCCACGGATCGTATGAAGAATAATTCTCACAACAATACCAACAAATACCCCAACCAGTAGATCTTCTGCCAAAGTAAAGAAAATTGTGACACAGAAAACAAGGAAAGCTTCACTACCCTCTTTATAAATTTTTACGAACTCTTTAGGTCCGGCAAGTCTCCAACCCACAAAAACTAAAATCGCCGCAAGAGAAGCGAGAGGAATTTTTTGTAATAACCAAGGCAATGTGCAAACAGAAGCCAATAAGAAAAATCCATGAAACCAATTAGACCATGGTGTTTTTGCACCGTTATTTACGTTCGCTGAAGAACGAACGATTTCGGCGATCATAGGAAGACCACCAAGAAGTCCTGAAACAGTCGTCCCAACTCCTAGGGCCACAAGATCTTTATCAAAATCAGCTTTTCTTTTTTCAGGATCAATACCTTGAATAGCCGAAGCTGAGAGAAGTGTTTCTAAGCTCGCGACGAGTGCAATAGAGACAGTCACAAACCAAAACTTACCAGTTGCAAGTAGTCCCCAATCTGGAAAGACAATCCCATCAGATAAATTTTTAGGCAGCTGAATCAGCATTTTAGGGCCAACAGTATAATCATGGTTCCACATGTGAAAAATATGTTCGTGCTCGAGATCAAACACGCGATCAAAGAAGATACCAGCAAGAACAACAACCATAGGAACTGGAATCTTTTTAACCCAATTAAGAGGAATTTTCGGAATAAGGATTAGCATCAACAAACTTGAAATACCAATCACCGCAATTTCAGGATTCATGTTGGCGACAGAATTTGGAATTTCGCCAATAATCCCAAAAATAGATTTCGCCGTTGGTTTCATTCCAAACAAAGTATGAATTTGTTTGGACATGATGATCATACCAATGGCGGCCATCATTCCATGAACCGCTGCAGCCGGAAAAAAAGTCGACAGTTTTCCTGATTTAAAGGCACCAAAAATGATTTGAAAAATACCAGCAATCACAATTGCGGCGAGTGTATAGCGATAGCCAACAAAGGCATCACCATTCCCCAAAGTTTCTACTCCATTGATGATCAAAACAATAAGACCAGCTGCTGGACCACAAATTGTGAGATGAGAACCTGAGAAGATAGCCACAACCAATCCCCCAACACAAGCAGAGATAATCCCGGCCATAGGTGGAACGTTTGAGGCCATGGCAATTCCTAATGAAAGCGGAAGTGCAATTAGAAAAATAAGAAGACCAGACATCATATCCGCCTTCCAATATTTTTTTAATTTATCAAAACTCAGTGAAATGAGTCCTGAATTTGATTTATTTGAATTCATCATAAAAAAGCTCCTATCCTCAATTAATGAATTAACTTAATGAGGTAATAATAAAGAGGGATTCCAATAATAATGTTGAACGGAAAGGTGATCCCAAGTGCCAGAGAAATACTAAAAGCTGGATTCGCTTTAGGGATAGCGTCAGGCAATGCTGCAGGAACAGCAATATAAGAAGCCGAAGCACAAAGGGCCGTAAACAAAAGGGCGTTTCCAGGAGAAAGACCAATCACTTTAGAAAGGAAGATCGCTACACCAGCGTTTGCAATCGGAACAAGAAGTCCAAAGGCGACAAGAAACCCACCTTTTCCCTTAAGCTGCTTAATCTCTTGAGCAGCGTGAATGCCCATATCAAGGAGATAAAACATCAACATCCCTTTAAAAATAGCATCAAATGAACGGAAGGATTTCCAACCTGTTTCATTAGTTATCACACCCACCACTAAACTTCCCATAAGAAGAAAAACGGAACCAGAGAACAAAGCCTCTTTGATAATTCCTAACATTCCATGCTTTTCTTTTTCGAGAACAACACTTTCATCTTTTTTGCCATACATCCCATCGAGGATCACGCCGCAAATAATCGCTGGAGACTCCATGAGGGCCATGGCAGCGACCATGTGACCACCAAAATCCACGTTGGAATATTCAAGAAAGGAAACAGCGGTAATAAATGTTACGGCACTGACTGAGCCATATGTGGCAGCAATCCCAGCGGCATTGTGAACATCTAATTTTTTCTTAAGTATGAAGAAAGTATAGAGGGGAACTAGAACTGACATTAGCATACAGGCACCGAGAGTCAAAAAGATCTCTGGCTTGAGGCCCCCATGGTAAAGCTCAACTCCACCATGAAAACCAATATCTACTAAAAGATACATTGAAAAAAGTTTTGGCAGGGGCTGCGGAATATGCAGATCTGAATGAACAAAAACAGCGATGACACCCATAAAGAAAAAGAGAATGGGAGGTGACATCAAATTATTAACAATAATTCCAATATCCACGATTTGATCTCCAATGTTTAAATTGTTAATTTATCTAAAGTTATTAATAAAAGTGTAGCAGATTTTTAAGAAAGAGGGCCGGGAGGCGGTAAATCAGAAGTGAGGAAAATGGCTCCAGTTCGAATTGAAATGGGTAAAACCTGCAACGCACTTACCCGACCATATGAATCAGAAACAGTCAGTGTCCCTTCAAGCACCCTAAGTGGCAGGAAGTCGTTAAGATGGGTCTCAAATCGCTCTTCGGTTTCATCAGTTTCAGTTTCTTGTACTAAAAGATGAGAGACCTCAACTGAGAGCTGAGAATATGAAGAGTGATGGAAGTTCTTAGCGCCTGATTGAACATTCAGCATCAAACCAAAAGCAAGAAATAGAAGGAAGGAAAGAACTTTATCCATCAAAGCATTTTCGGTCCGAGTGTTGTCCGTGTCAACGACAACCTAAAATTTTCTTAATCAAACTAGAGGTTAATGTGCTGATCTGATAAACTGTTAGTTGTCGACGTATTAATTTTATTTCATAAGACCAAGGATGACTGGATGGATAAGATCATTTGTTTAGGAAAAAACTATTCCGATCATATAAAGGAAATGAAAGAAACGGCTCCTGAAATGCCGGTCTTATTTTTAAAACCTGCAAGTGTTTTTAAAGAAATCAAGAATCAATCCTCTATTTCATTACCTTGGCATCGAGGTACAATTCACCACGAATGTGAAGTTGTGTTCAAGCTCTATAAAAAAAACGTCATTGGCCTTGGACTGGGTCTTGATCTTACACTGCGGGATCTTCAAAAAGAGTTAAAAAACCAAGGTCATCCTTGGGAGATTTCCAAAGTCTTCAAAAATTCCGCTCTCTGTACTCCCATTCAAGGAGTGCGAGATTTTCTCAATTGGCAAGATACGCCTTTTACTCTCAAAATAAATGGCGAGATCAGACAGGAAAGTCGAATCTCTAAT
>CANFNX010000167.1 GCA_947448495.1 Bacteriovoracaceae bacterium
CAAGAGTGAGCAAATTCAAAATCGGAAACAACACTATTTCGACCTATTCCCTTAAGCTGAATATTGTAGGCCAGGGCATGTCGGGAGGATCCAAAGTATGTTGTCCCGGGGCCTGTAAATTTTTCTGTCGCAAGCATTAAATGAGATTGCTGGATGAACTCTTGATGTTGAACAGCAGATATAAATGGCCCGGGTAATGTCCCTAAGCTCACAAGTCCTAGAGCTTGAAGCGCCTCATCCGGCTTGATGGGAGGTCTTGGGTAAGATAACTGTTTCAGATGATTAACTGTAAAAACAATGTCTTTTTTGGAAAAGCTTTTTTGAATAGATGAAAGCTCACGTAAATAGGAAGCATTCTCCAGCAAAACCCCAAATGATTTTTCATTCACCATCCAAGGAGTAATCGAAGATGGTCGGCACCAAACAGGTGAATATTTTGTGAAATCAAGTCCCCACATATATCCATGCTAACACCTGTGACAATTTTCCTCAACTCGTATAAGCTAATACGGAGGTTTTTATGAACACCCCTTTGGCCATAAGTGCTGTCTCAGATTTTAATTTCACCGAATCTGGAGTCTTCCGTTTTGATTCCCGGGAATTCCATCATTTGCAACAGAATTTAACCGCGCTAAAGGTTTGTGAACTCATTTTGCAAATACGCGACAGGATCAAAAATAAAATTGGTAATCATGGTTTTTATTCTTTTCTCAACGGAGTTCCTTATGCGGATTTCAAGATTGAGGAAATGAACCATTTAACTCCAGAAAATTTTATGATGGAGATTCATCGTTTCCCCTGTTCAATCAAGATTACGGGGTTGCAGTTAGTGTCACCAGAAATAAGAAGTCTTACACAATTTGTTTTTGAGAAATTCGGATTTGCTATGACGTGCAACCTGTACTTAACACCCGCTGGTGAGAAGAATTGTTTCACGTATCATATTGACCCTCACAAGGTTTTCATTTTACAAATTTGGGGCCAAAAATTATGGCATTTCCCACTTGATCAACAAACCCATCGACATATTTTTTCCCCAGAAGTCATCACAGCTGAGGAGCATCAAAACCATTCAAAGACTTTCGACCTTTTAATCGAGAAGGGACAAGGAATCGCCATTTCTAAAGGTATTCTGCATAAGGCAATTCAAACAGGAACTGGTCCCTCTATTCATTTGTCTTTTGCGGGACTTCAACCCGATGTTTATGATTTTTTTAAATTTGCAGGAATTGATACAAAGAGTTTTGATCTCAAAACGCTGCATAATCTCAGGAATGACTGCCACTTAAGCTCAGAGCGAATTTATCAATACATTCATGAATTAAATCTCAAGTACAATGACGTCTACCTTGAAGAAGCATTGAAACGATTCTTAGAATTCAGGGCCGAAGAAGCTTTATTCATCACAAAATTTGGTCGAAATTATAAAACGCCATGATATGATAAAATAAAAATCAGGTGAAAAATTTTATGGAATCTAATATTAGTTTTGAGCTGACGAACAAGGGAATGAAATTAATAGGGCCTCTGGATGAAACATTTTTGGTGACAAAAATCCCTCAGCTTCATCGAGAACATACGGTCATCGACCTATCAACTTTGACATCTATGAATTCTTGCGGTGTACGTGACTTTTTAGGATGGCTTGAAAACCAAAACAAAGTAGGGACAATCGAATTTATTAATTGCCCTGTTTTTTTTGTTCTACAAGCGAATATGGTTGGTGGAATTATAAATCCCAGAAGAAAAATTTCAACACTCTACGTTCCCTACTTTGATCAAATTGAAGACAAGGAACATCACATTTTGATCAGTATTACTGACCTCGTCCAAGGTAAGGCTCCTGCGAAAGAAAACAATGGCCGCCTACTGCAACTCGACATCTCCGAGGAACGCTATTTTCAATTCTTAAGACTCCAAGGGTAACAATATGTTTAAATCATGACTAAAGTCATGATATCTCATCTACCCGTTTGTATTATCACTTCACAGACAACAACCTAAGAGTTATTTTGATGTGAGGTGAGGGCCAATGAATAAGAGTATTGGATTACAAATTACAGGAATGAGCTGTGCTGCATGTGCATCTCGCATTGAAAAGGTTCTTTCTCGCGAACCTGGAATACTTGATGTTCAAGTCAATTTGGCAACAGAGAAAGCGAAAATTAAATTTAATGACGAGCTTATCGAAACAAAAAAAATAATCGAAAAAATCACCACTATTGGGTATGGCGCTGAACCAATCAACCCAGCAGGTAAAAAGAAAACTCCTCCCTCTCATGAACTTTGGCCGATCGTGATATCTGCTCTTTTGGGGTTACCTCTTGTTCTCGCCATGGTGCTGGGACTTTTTCATGTCGACTTCAAGATTCCCCCGTTCTGGCAACTTGCGCTCGCAACTCCAGTACAATTTGGAATAGGTTTTAAATTTTATAAATCTGCCTTTAAGGCCCTTAAGGCCAAAAGCAGCAATATGGATGTCCTCGTTTCCCTGGGAACATCCGCCGCCTATGGGCTAAGTGTTTACCAATTGATTAAAAAGAGTCATCACCTTTACTTTGAAAGTTCTGTGGTGATTATCACGATGGTACTGTTGGGAAAGTATTTAGAATCCAAAGCGAAAAGAAAGACAACTGACGCCATTGCAGCTCTGCAAGACCTCCGCCCTTCACTTGCAACAGTCAGAAAAGAAAACCAATTCGTGATTAAACCCATTGAGCAAGTCCTTATTCATGACGTGGTCTTGATTAAGGCCGGTGAAAAGATATCTGTGGATGGTGTCATTATCGAAGGAGAAACCTTTGTCAATGAATCGCTGATGACTGGGGAAGGTCTTCCGAAATTCAAGAAAGTGAATGATAAAGTCATTGGTGGGACAATCAATGGTTCTGGCGCGATCTTAGTGGAGGTCAGTGCAGTAGGCAAAGAGACGATGCTGTCTCAAGTGATTCAATCTATTGAAGAGGCGCAATCTGTAAAGGCGCCAATTCAGAGACTGGTGGATCGCATCAGCCAGTTTTTTGTGCCTA
Organism: Bacteriovoracaceae bacterium; assembly: GCA_947448495.1. Taxonomy (GTDB): domain Bacteria; phylum Bdellovibrionota; class Bacteriovoracia; order Bacteriovoracales; family Bacteriovoracaceae; genus Peredibacter. The sequence continues at coordinate 3,030 of CANFNX010000167.1, forward strand.
CAGTTCTTGTGATAGCGTTACTTACCTTCATCCTCACGGGGATGTTTCATGCGAATTGGGAACTTGGTATCCTGAGGGCCGTCTCAGTTCTGGTCATTTCTTGTCCCTGCGCCTTAGGTCTTGCAACGCCTACGTGTATCATGGTCGGAACAGGTTTAGCCGCCAGATATGGGATACTTATTAAAGATGCTGCCGCTCTTGAGAGAACGCATGCTGTGAGCACTGTTATTTTTGATAAAACAGGAACTCTCACTGAGGGGAAACCAGTGATTTCGATTATCCAATCGAAAAGCCTCTCTCACGAGAAACTAATTGAAATAGCAGGCGCCTTACAAGCTAAAAGTGAACACCCTCTTGCAAAGGCGATCTTAGAAGAGGCCACAGAAAAAAAGATTTCATTTACTGCGGCAACTGAAGTCCTTACTTTGCCTGGTAAAGGTATTCAGGGTCATTACCAGAATACTCACTATGCCCTGGGAAGTGCGGGGCTCGTCAGCGAGCTTGGGATCCAACTGGAAATGATTCAAGAGAATGGAGACACTCTTTCCTATCTTATCGATCTGGACCAGAAAAGTGTCCTAGGTGTTATCGGTTTTCAAGATAAAACAAAACCCGAGTCTCAAGCGACAATTGATAATCTACGCCAACTTGGTCTGCGGATCATGCTAGTGACTGGGGACAACGAAACATCGGCTAAAAAACTCGCCCGTGAGCTGGGCATAGAAGATGTCACAGCGGGTGTCTTGCCTCAGGAAAAAGCAAAAATTATCGAGGACCACCAGCTTAAAGGAGAAATCGTCGCCATGGTTGGAGACGGGATGAATGATGCTCCCGCGCTTGCCGCTGCAGATATTGGAATGGCGATGGGTACAGGCACAGATATTGCGATGAATAGTGCCTCCATTACATTAATGAGGGGAAATCCACTTCTCATCCCTCAAGCAATTACCATTTCAAAACTTACTTATTCGAAAATTCGTCAGAATCTATTTTGGGCCTTTGCTTATAATTTAATTGGAATCCCCTTAGCGGCCTCAGGGCACCTGAATCCAATGATTGCAGGTGCCGCGATGGCATTATCTTCAGTCAGTGTGGTCACAAATTCATTGTTGCTCAGGCGCTGGAGCCCCGCTCAATGATGACTTCCACTTCTTTTTATCATGATGCAACTTTTGGCAACTTGAACTGAGCTGACTGAGCTGACTTTCTACACAACTTGAAACTTGCTCTTGTTTCGCGTTAAGACATCCGATCTTTTTCAACTCTTGATGGCATTTCACCTCATGGTCTTGATCGAATTCAACATGTGGCTCCTGAGCATAAGAGGCCAATGCGATAAAACTAAATAACAAAAATAATGATTTCATAGAAACTCCTCTAAATTGATTATTCAAACTGGACACCAAGTTTTCCAATGATACTTCCAATCGCATAAGGGACTGAGTAGTCACGGCTTGGGGAATAATTGAAGGCATGGGTGAAGCCCACCTTGTGAAGCCATTCATGAAACAGATTGGCAGCAACATAGTTAACAGTATTTTTGTCAAAATATTTTGTATTAACAAAAATTCCTTTTGAACCGGAATTTGTATAACCAACGACATTTGATGTGTTGTCAGTGTAAAGCTGCACGCTCATGTCCATGGCGTTATTTTTCACTGGGAACAATTTCTCAACAGCATCGAGGATTTTTTGATAAATGACTTCATTTGAAAATCCTCCATTATCGAC
>CANFNX010000168.1 GCA_947448495.1 Bacteriovoracaceae bacterium
GTTTTTGGAAGTAATCATCTGAAACAGAAGGATCCACTTTTACGAGTTGACCTTCAATTCGGACTTGACGCTGAAGGGGCAACCAAAGAAAGGTCAAAGACGCATGAGGATTCGTTTCTATTTCATGACCTTTGGCACTTCGATAATTGGTGTAAAAAACAAATTGATTTTGATGTAGGCCTTTTAAAAGGACGACTCTCGCGCGAGGCCGATTCTGAGTAATCGTCGCCAATACACAAGCATTAGGTTCATCACACTGACTTTTAACGGCTTCAACCATCCATCGATCAAATTGCTTATAAGGATCCAGTTCACATTCTTTAATATCTAAAGTGTGATGCCGGTAAGAAACACGCAGGTTTTCAAGTGTTTCATTTAGTCCTGTTTGTAGGTGTTTTGTCATATCTGATCTCGCTCACCGGTTAATATGTATTTACGAAAATTCTCTACTAAGATAAAAGCTTTGTCATTGGGATCGGTCACACCTTCAAAAATTTTATCAATAGCATTGCCACTATCGTCCAATATCAGTTTTTTCATCCCTTCCAACTGTTTCAATTCTTCTGGTTCAGTGATTTGTTTTTCAATCTCTTCAATAAAACGAATAATAAGAGCTTGAATTGTTTTATACATGAGTTTGGCAATGATCACTCTCGAGTACAGGATTTTACCTTTTTTCAATCCCAGTAATTTGATATCACCCAGACCTACATCATAAGCAGATGATAGGGCAAACTTACAAAGACCAGCTATAACCTTCATACAAAAAACAGTTCTCTCTTTGGAATCTGTGAGCTTATCAATTTCGGCTGTGAAGTCTTGACCAAAATGCTTGAAGGCCTGATTTACTCTTTGCGGAATAATTTTTATTAGGACGGCAGTCCCATAGATTGAGTCCTTCATCTCTCCCATTGATTCTTTGAATTTAAATCTACGAAGGGCCTTGTGACTCATTTTAGTGAAAGCGATCACATTGGTAGGGACTTCTCTAAAAGTATTTTTCAGGTCTTCTTTCAACAACAATGTGAAGATCGTTTGCGTCTTATTTCTTAAGACAAACTTAATGGAGTCTGAAAGATTCATATTAACCTGCAAATATTTTTAAAGCCTTCTTAAGTTTACCTCAACTTTCAATCCATAACTGCATAGAATGTGTTGAATTAAACATTTTAATATCAGGTACTTACTACTCACTTTGGCTTGTCACTGGGACGAAATGCCTCTATAGTTCGCCCAATTTTCCCAACTAAGGATTTTAGCCACGTGAAGACCAAGAACGCCTCAACGATTGTACTCATTGAAGATGATATTGAACTTCTTGATTTACTCTCAAGTTTTTTTCGGCAGCGGGGATTCAAGGCCCTTCCTTTTTCAAACGCCGAAGAAGCGCTGATTGAAATTGAAAGCAAAAGATTAGAAGCCGATGTGGTGATTTCAGATTTAAATTTACCAGTTATGTCAGGAATGGACTTTATTAAGCGACTAAAAAAGAGTCATCCACAAATGCCAATTGTTCTGATGACGGCCGAAGGGTCATTAGAAACTGCTGTTGAGGCGATAAATTCTGGTGCTTATGATTTTGTTTTGAAACCTCTCCACTTTCCCCAACTTTTAATTTCTGTTCAACGGGCACTTCATTTAAATGATGTGCAATCAGAGATCACGCAACTTAAAACGATTGTTAATGGTCAAGATGATCTAGGTCTAAAAGGTGTGATTGGAAAAAGCCCAGGTTTTAGAAAGGCCATGGAGCTAGCGAAAAGAGTCTCATCGAGTCAGGCGAACATTCTTATCTCCGGTGAAAGTGGTTCAGGTAAAGAAGTTGTCGCTAGAGCTGTGCATGAATTGGGTGATAAAAAAGAAGGTCCATTTATAGCTATCAACTGCTCTGCAATACCTGAAAACCTTCTTGAGTCAGAATTATTTGGTCATGCCAAGGGTTCCTTTACAGGTGCCAATGATAAAAAGATTGGTCTTTTTGAAGAGGCGAATAAAGGAACACTCTTTTTAGATGAGATTGGCGACTTAAGTTTGCCGCTGCAAGCGAAACTCCTGCGTGTACTGCAAGAAAGAAAAATTAAACGTATCGGAGAGAACCAGTATCGTGACTTCTCAGCTAGAATTATTTGTGCCACTCATAAAGAGTTAAAAAAAGAAGTTCTGGAGGGACGTTTTCGAGAAGATCTTTATTTCAGACTTAATGTTATACCCATTCATATGCCGCCTCTGAGAGAGCGGAAAGAAGATATTCTTCCACTCTCGGAGTATTTTCTAAAAAAATTCACTGTTCTTAATAATGTTTCAGTCCAAGGTTTTACGAAGGAAGCCTTGATAAAACTTGAGGGTTATCACTGGAAAGGAAACGTAAGAGAACTTGAAAACGCAATTGAACGGGCAGTCGTTCTTTCCACCTCAAAGTTTATCACCCATCATGATTTACCTGACTTTGACTCGGTCACAAGCGAGCAGACCTCACCTACCACTGATCATTTCCTGAATCAGTTTGAAGTGAAAGCAGGTAAACCAGCAACTCTGGATGAATTGGCAAAAAAATATATTCAAGTTATTTTCGATAAAAATAGTGGAGCAAAAGAACAAACTGCTAAAGACCTTGGAATCGATCGAAAAACCCTCTATCGAAAATTAAAAGAAATGAATTTGAATTAATTGGCACCGCTTATGCACATTATTCCTGTGTCCAACGCTGTTGGGTCAAAATTGACCAACAATCTAAAAATAAACCTGCAGCCTTTCGTTGGCCGATAAAAGAGGTCCACTCAAAAATTGCGAGTGGTCATCTTTTAAATATGTGCTAAATTTGTAGCATGACGCTAATACCAGAAATTAAGCCAGGTCAATCACTTGAACTTTTGAAAGAGCTTCATATCCTCACGCGTGATGGAAAAATTAACCAAGACACTCGTCGAAAATTGAAGCAAGTCTATCACCTCTATCAATTCATTGAGCCTCTCCTGAAAGATCTTGGACAATCCCCTGATCAATTTTCCATCGTCGATCATGGAGCAGGAAAATCCTATCTTGGCTTCATCCTTTATGATTTGTTTTTAAAGCCCCAGCTAGAAGGACATATTTACGGAATCGAAACTCGAGCAGACCTAGTCATCAAATCTCAAGAATTGGCAAAAAAGCTCGGTTACCCAAGAATGACTTTTCTTAATCAATCAGTAGAAGAATCTATCACTTCATCTGATTTGCCTGGGCATATCGGTATGGTGACGGCCCTCCATGCATGCAACACGGCAACGGATGATGCCATAGATTTTGGTTTAAAGAAAAATGCCAAGTACTTTGTGCTTGTACCATGTTGCCAAGCTGAAGTTGCCGCTGAATTTCGGCAAACCAAAAACAAAATACGTGGAAAAAATGTTTTAAGTGAAATCTGGCGACACCCCATTCATACTCGAGAGTTTGGGAGCCATATAACCAATGTACTACGGTGCCTCAGACTTGAATCTCAAGGCTATCAAGTCACTGTCACTGAACTCGTGGGATGGGAACACTCCATGAAAAATGAACTTATTATTGCTCAATACAAGGATTTACCCCGAAAGCACCCTCAAGAAAAATTGAAGGTGCTTATTGAGGAATTAGGATTAGAGGGACTCTCTCATCGCTTTATCAATTAGCGATCAATCGCCCTTCTTCCTGCCACCATACTAGCGACAAAACTGATGACTGACAGAATGAGAAACACAAAAAGTAGTGTTCTTCCGATGTCCATCGAAACTCCGGCCACTCCATAGGCGCCCAGAATAATCGCAATAACTCCCAAAAGAAAAAAACCAATGGCCGCTTTTAACATATAAGACTCCTCATTTGTGTTTCACACAAAATTCCTATATGCAAAGTTCAGACCACCACTAACCACTTGAAATTTTGTTTTGAATGGGAAATTGTTTCTTTTGATACCTAATCCTATTAGAATAGGCCGTATGTTACACCCAGATACAGAACTGCGCTTTGTTTCAGATAAAATTGGTTACGGTATTTTTGCCACGAAGCTCATCCCAAAAGGCACCATCACTTGGGTCAAAGATGATCTAGATCGCGTTATTGCCAAAAAGGATTTACCTAAGTTTTCACCTGCGATTTTGGACACTATGATGAAGTACACTTATCGTGACGCTAATGGAGATTTTGTTTTCTGCTGGGATCTTACTCGGTATGTGAATCATAGTTTTACTCCTAACTCCATGCCGACCGCCCTCGGATTTGAAATTGCGATTCGGGATATTCAACCAGGCGAGGAAATGACTAATGACTATGGGACGTTAAATATTCAAGAACCATTCGAGTGCGAATATGATGCTGTTTCCAAGCGAGGTTGTGTCTATCCAGATGATCTCGCTCGCTATTATCAAATCTGGGATAACCAAATAGCAGAAGCGTTTCCCTTTTTGTTTAACCTAGAACATCCTCTACTAAAATACCTTTCGGAAAAACAACGGCGTGATATTGAACTTATCAAGCTAGGTAAAGAAGTCGTCCCTTCAATATTGAATAATTTGTATAAATGTTGATGGATTTTTTAAAATGGCGCA
>CANFNX010000169.1 GCA_947448495.1 Bacteriovoracaceae bacterium
GAGAACTCCTTTCACGTCAGTGGTAGGAAGAGCTTTAAAAAAGTCAGTTCCCAACATATCGCACGTGTTGAGGAGATTCACTTTATCCTCACCCGCCAGAGACACAATGGTGATTTGTTTATCGAGAATCTCTTTGGCAAATGAAGGGCCAGACAGATACATGAGTTGCGAGCGGTAAGACTCGAAGTGAGTTTTTAAAATTTCATCTGGCAGCTTTAGTGTCTCGTGATCAATTCCCTTGGCGAGATTCACCAAAGGAATGCCTTGATCTAATAGTTTAATCAGCTCCTGGCGGTGAGTGATGCAGTAATCATCAATCGCCGACATAGGTAAACCTGAAATCACAATTTCGATGTCCCCTTCGGCCAGGGCGTAAACTTCTTCCCAAGAAAGGGCCGCCTTGAGGGAGCTCGGCAATTTTTGCCCAGGCAGATAGGTGGTATTTTCGCCGCTATTGATCTCGTTATAGATCTCTTCGGAGCGAACTTTAATGATCACTTTTTGGAAATTTTGAGTCAGAACAAAACCAATGGACGTCCCAAAGGCCCCACCAGCGAGGACCAAAGCTGTCTTGTATTTCATGCGCATCCTTAAAGACTAATGATTCCCTTAATTGTACTCATCGCTTCGTAAACATCCAAAACTTCTTGAGTACTTTTCATCAGCTTGCGGGCCGAGACGGCAATATAATTGCCTTTTTTAGACGGGGTTTCCAGGATGGAATAACCGACCAGCTTATCCAGGACAAGGGATTTATCATCAATTTTAACGATGAATTTGAATTCGTAATAATCCGGCCACTGATAGCTTTCATCGAGTAATTCACGGAATTTTTGATACTGAGCAGGATCCATTTTTCATTCTCTTTTTCTTCATTAACTCTTTGAAATGATGTTCTCAAAAAACAATATCAAGGAGTTATCTTAAAAGCGCTTCGTTAAGTTTTCCTGAGAGAGATGCCGAAAGGGAATATGCAAATGCCACTGATGGCTTTGGGAGTACCCTATGATCCAAGTATGGATGTTCATTCTCGCACTTATTGTCTTCGACGCTCACGCTACCGAATTCAATCACATTAAAATTACGCCGCAGTTTGAACAATATCTCACTCACCCTAAATTGAAAAGTACCAGACCGCAAATGAAGGCCCTGGTGACTTCTCCACAAACCATTGTCGATGATTATTCCTACAAAATTAAAACGGTGATTCTTGGGGCCAATCCAGGAGCGGGAGATTTTAATGATCCCTTTCCAACCGATGGAGCTGAATCCCCTCTCCTTGCCCAGATTCGCCAACACCTCGAAGCTTCTCATAAAGAAATTGGTCTGCGTGAAGTGACGAATTTAGATTTTCTCAACCGCCAGTTCAACATGGGCTCACAAAACTTTTCTGGTTTTAGTTGGCAAAAGCCCTATGGTGTTGTGCACGTCTATGCTGATCGCCAAGTGACACCTAATCTTTTTGGAAATAACTGGCTCGTGCAAGACACTTTTACCTTTGATATTGAGGCCACGACGTTTTTAGAAAAAACCAATGAAGCGGGAATCACCTCGATGAGTGCCGCTGAAATTGGGGCCTTTGCGGGACTCACTTTCAAACGAGTGTACACTTACTACTCTTATGCCAATTCCTACAACGAGGGCCTGAGAGCTGATTTCTCAAAACTCTTTTTACCCTTTATCAAATTAAATCCTTCGTCAATCTCTGCCATGAGTAATGAAGAGATTATCAAACGTCAGGATGATTGGACCGTCAGTGCGGGTGGAGTCATCTCCACACCTCCCTATTATGGTTTTTCTTTTTCTGGTGGTGTGCTGGCGCAATTTGCCTATCAGAATATGGTCTCTATTCAACACAATGATGTTCAGGATCTCACCGCGGAAATGATTCGTCTGAATACAAAATCCAAAGTCGAAGCTTCGGCAGGAGTCAGTTTAAGCTTGCAAGTGGACTTCTATAAACTCCTCAAGCTCACGATTATGAATTATGACCTCACTTATGAATACGCCAAGGCCAAAGAATTTACCCTCGGCATGAGTTCTCCTCAGTGGCAGCATGTGATCACAGACCAGTCTCAATCTCGTGAACTCAAAACCATTCTCAATGGTTTTGGAACGGTGAATACCCTTGAGCCTTATGTCGTGGCCCTGGATGAATCTGAATCTTCAAGCCTCGCTCAACGAGGAACTCTTCTGATCTGGGGCAAGCTCGCTAAAACCAAAACGGAACAAGTGCGAGTGATCAAGAATAACGAAGTGAAAGTCTTTTTTAAAAGTTATGCGCAAAATATGCGAGTGGTGCAAAATATCTTCAGCCGTCTTTTCTCAGCGATTGTTTATAAAATCTTTAAGCTTCCTCTCGGAACCAAAGATGCCGCTCTCTACAATCGCCAGGTGAATATGGAGTATGAGGCGACTCATCCTCAGGCCTCTGATCCCAATATCTCCCGCATTGATAGTACCGATCAGTTTTCATTCGTGTTGAATCAAAGTTATGAGGCGGCCCGAACCGATCGCTGGATCGATAGAAAATTTAAAAACGATTTGATTTGGTTTGTAGATGCTTTCACCACTCTCCCCAAGGATTACAAAACCATTATTCGCTCGGAGCAACTTAAAGGACCGATGATGATTGAATCTAATCTCAGAGTCGAGAAAGCGGGGTTTGATTTTCTTCTCACCTCATCTGAGAATGTGGTCTTTAGTCATATGGCCCGAGTGTGTGGATCTAACCGGACCAATGATTGGACGGATGAATCGAAAAGACCAGATATGCTTAAAAAACTCCACATGGGAGCTGAGCTGTGTGTGAAACAAATGGGAAATCACTTTGTCGAATTCAAAGCAGATTATAAGCAAAATACTTTGAAACCATCGCTGGCGAAGTTTAAAAAGTTTCTAACGAAGTATTTTAAGCAGGCGCAAAATATTTCTGATCTGGCCGTGCTTTTTGGCCAGGAGAATACCTTTATCCATGGTCAGATCAAAGCGACGACTCCTCAAAACGCTCAGTTCGTGACGACCTTTTCTACTGGACAATTCCGCGGCCTCGGAGTTATTGATAACTACAAACGCGCTCAAGGCTCAAGGCAGCCGGCCAGTATTGTAAGTGAGTAGAATTGAAAACCGTAACGATTGCAGAGGCCAAGCATTTATTAGAGAAAGGTGACGTGGTCGCCATTCCCACCGAAACCGTCTATGGTTTGGCGGGATGGATTTTTTCTGAAGAAGGTTTGAAAAAAATTTTCTCCACCAAAGAGCGTCCTTTCTTTGATCCGTTGATTGTTCATGTTGATACGATTGAAAAGGCGAAAGCACTTTCCTCTGAATGGACTCCTGTTCATGAGGCACTCGCAGAAGTGTGTTGGCCAGGCCCTCTCACCTTAATTGCTAAAAAACACGAAAAAATAAATTCACTCATTACTTCTGGACTTGATTCAGTGGGACTGCGCTGTCCACGTCATCCTGAAACTCTCGCTCTTCTCGCACACATAGAAGGAGGGCTGGCCGCTCCTAGTGCCAATAAATTTGGAAAAACGTCTCCGACAACGAGCCAGCATGTGTTTGAGGAATTTGCTGAGAGTGTGGCGATTCTTGAAGGTGGGCAGAGTGATATTGGGATTGAATCCACGGTGGCGGGAGTGGAAAAAACCGCCAGTGGATGGAAAGTTCTGATCTATCGGCCTGGGTTTTATACTGCTCAAAAATTGGCCGAGATTTTGAACGCCAAAAAGATTGAGGCCGAAGTGACTTACGCCGAAAGTCCTGTGGCGCCAGGACAACTCAAGCACCATTACATGCCAAATATTCCTTTAATCATTTTGCCCGAGCAGTATGAATGGAGCGAGCTTCAAGAAAAAATTGAAACAAAGCTTGGGCAAAAATGTCACTCTCCTGCTTTTTGGAAACTTCCCGATGATGCCCACCTGGCCAGTCGTGAGCTATATCAAAACCTCAGAGAGTTTTCTTCCCATGGCCATGATTTGATACTAATTTCACGGTCTGCTCAGCAGCTGGAAAGCGAAGACTGGAAAGGCATTTGGAATCGTCTTTCCAAGGCCAAAACTTTTGAAATGGCCGACGATTTTTCTTGGATGGAATAATTTTCCTTTAACATTTTCGCCTCTGAAAACAGGCTACAATTAAGCGGTGAAAGTTTTTCTCCTTCTCCTCTTCTATTCGTTTTCAGCCTTGGCGGAACTCAATCATGAGAGCCATGACTTTGCTTTTGAATATGGACTCGCCTATCACACTCTGAGGGGAACTCAAAAATCCAACGGCTCTGAAGGTCGACTTTCGAGTGATCAAAATCCCTTCTGGCTTGCCGCCTACACTTATCGCTTGGGCCCAAATTTTGGGATTCGGTTTTTCGGAGGGGCCCATGTGGTGCGCTTCAACGAACCAAAGTATGGAAATTTAAAAAATGAAAATCAGGTGCTTAATCAGTACGGACTAGAGATCGTACATAAAATCACTCCGATCACAAAATGGGGCTTCTTTGTGATGCAACAGGATCACC
>CANFNX010000170.1 GCA_947448495.1 Bacteriovoracaceae bacterium
AGGACAATCTGTTTAAACCAGAGGGAAGAGTTTCCTCCTCCCTCCCAAAAATAAATTAAGCTGCTTTTTTATTTTGATCTTTGTAAGCGTTAAGATCCACCACATTTGAAGCTTGGCCGCCACCTTTCGATGCCATTAACTTCGCATGATTCATGGCCTTAATTTCTTTCTTTGTTAATTTTTTCTTGTTTGCGTGTCCATCTGGTTTCTTACTCATAAACGTACCTCCAAAAATACGAGCGACAAAATACCGTGCTCATATTTCCTATCGGTCATCTCAGAAGAATTCTTGAGTAATAAGATCAGGAGACCCTGCCAAATCTTAGTTATTTCAAATAATTGGCCCCAAATTTCACCATCCGATACTGGCAGTTTCGCCACTCATTCCAGGCCGGAATCACCTGATTCTCAGTATAGTTTCTATTCACTCCTGGCAGGGCAAGATGAATCTCAGGCACCTCTTTCATCACCACAATCATGCGCATCGAAGCTCCAGAAAACTGCTCATATTTTTTGTGATCAGGATCCCATTTCACTGAGCCTGGATCCACACTATGCTGGTCTCCAAAACCAGGAAGTTCTGGGGAGAAAATCCAATCTTGCTTTTTAGAGAGGTGAGCAAAAGGCACGCGATGAAAATCTCCCCATGTGCGCCCATTCACCTGATCTCGCGCAAGCTTCACAAATGATGTGAATTCTTTTTTCTGTTCATCACTCAACTCATCTAACAGACGATAGAGCGCATTTTCATTCACCTGCCATCCATCAAGTAACAAATCCATCAGACGGCGATAAAATGAAGGCGCCACTAAATTTTCATTCGTACTAAAGTCCCAATTCTTAAGCTCTGTGAGATCGGCGAGCTTCATCAGTTTCGGCACAAAGAATCTCGCATCTACCGCCTGGCGATCACACTGAATGGATTTGAAACTTTCTACATCGTGCTGCTTTTCTTTAAGGAGTTCATCGATGCGAAATCCTCGAAAAGAAAGTGTATAGCCAGTTGAGCCGTGATGTTTCGCATCTGCCGGCCAGTGGCGATTGTTAGCGGTATAAACATAGTTTCGCTTCGGCTTTAATACATGAGGACGCTCGAGAGGATGAAGCAGTTCTTTCGTTTTGAATTCTGCTTTGGTCTCTTGAGAAATACCGAATGAATCCCGGTGATGTTGCTTTAAAATGCTTCCCACCACTCGATACCCAATGTCCCCTTTTTTATCGGCAAACACAAAGTTCCAGGCCGGAAGTCCTACGCCTTGAAGGATCTGATCCATCTGTTCAACATTTTTAGCACTTCGAAATTCAAACATGGCAGATAGCTGCGGGCCCTTAAGTCCAAAACCCGTCCAACGAAGGACAATTTTCTGATCTTTCTCAAGCTCTAAAGGAAGAACTGGATAACCATCTTTCGTGCGCTCAAACTTTTTCAAGAAGAATGGAACTTGGATAAAGCCCACTTTCACTTTCACCGTTGGCCTGAAAGATTCAAGATCATCACTTGTGAGATCTTTGATGAAAACCGCATCTGCCGTATTAATGTAGGCGTTAGTGAGTCCCCACGCCAGGTGACCATTGGTTCCACTCACGATGACTGGCACTCCAGGAACCGAAGCTCCCATTACACTGATCTATGGGGTCTGGAGATTTAACCAATACCAAAACAGAGGTGTTTTTAAATCTAAGTGCGGATCATTGGCGAGCATGGCATAACCATTTTTAGATTTTGATTTATGAATCACCCAATTATTGGATCCAGACTCTTTTCCAAAAACATCAGGGAAAGGATGCCATAAATTCATTTTCTCGGCGGGAACATAATTCGTGCTCTTCGGCGAGCTGACCTTGCTCACATACTCTCCGTCTTTTAAGATGGTGTTAAACCACGGAAGACCTTCATCATGAAAAAGAGTCTCTGCTTTTTCTTTCCAGTGCTCTTTGAGTTTTTCTTCTTCATAATCACGAAGAAATGTTTTTCGTGTTTGATCAAATGATTGCAGAACTAAAACTAAAACACTGTCCTCTGGCTTCCACGCTTCAGGAGCGTAGTTAAGATCTTTAAATTCCTTCGCCTCTTTACCCTGTTCAAAACCTAAGTTTGCCCCACGTGCATAAGCCTCTAGCCAGTTTTTATTCTGCTCTGGAAGTTCGCTATAAAGTCGATGGGCAAGTTTGGGAAGATCGAGCATTCTCATCATCAAATCAGACTTGAGAGAGGAGTAGCCATAAACCTCGGCATTTCTTCCCTGGCCCACTCGACGAAAATAATCCATTTGCCAAGCACGGTCTCTTCCGTGGTGATATCCAAAGCAATAATAGTACTGATCAAGATTATTCACTTTCTGGTGAGTAATACCGATTTCATCGTAAGTGGCTTCGCACTTAATATCAGAAGTCGCATAAACAAATGTTGAAAGAGTTAAGAGAACGGCAAAAAGAAATGTGATCATTCAGAATCCAATCGTCCTAGAAGTTGTTGGGTAAAATTTGATTTTAATTCAAGCGGTAACTCGACAGGAGAGAGTTCCAGCTCATGAAAAACTTGGTAGGTCTCTTCAAGTGTTAATTTTTGATAATGGGATCGGCCCTCGCCCCAGGCATTGCCCCACTGCTTGCCTTTAAATTTTATCGGGCTCATGCCACCAATCCTCACTCCGAGGTACATCAGATTGGCCTGAAAAGTCGCTCCCGTTTTTTCAATACAGCTCTTTAATCTCAGGTCGGTTTGATTGCGATCGGCCTGTGAGCCACCGGCCCAGAAATACAGATCATGTTCAATACAACACTGCTTCCACAGGTTCGGTTGCTCATGAGTGCCTTCGGCATAACCCGTGCAGTAATCTGTTTCGAAGGGAATGAGATCCTGAGCAGTCACTCCTGAAGCGAGAAACATTGCGAAGATAAAAACCATGAACATTTTCATAGATCTATTATGCTGATATTTGCGAGAATAGGAGAATGAAAATTGCTTTATTGCTCACAGTTCTCTACGGATGTAGTCAACTACCAGTTCAAAATAAGAAGAATACTCGCGAAAATGAGATATTAATCTCTTTGGAAGCTACTTATGATCAGATTCGCTCATCCTATTTGAAAGGTTGCGTTGATGCGTTTAAATATTTGCACCAGTCGTCGGCCTTTGATCATTGTATGGAAAAAGCTAAGGACCATGAAAAAGAAGTTCGAGAAATAGTGGATTAACTTTTTGATTTCAAAGAAAATAAAAATTAAAAGACGAGGTTAATGATGCGTACATTTTCAGATTGGATGGAAGAATACGGTGTTAGTCACCAAAATCCAACGAATCAGATTATTCACAAGATCTGCGTTCCTCTCATTATGTTTTCAGTGATCGGATTTTTTTGGTGTATTCCTCGCCCAGCATTTTTTGGACCTATTCATCTTATCAATTGGGCCACGGTCTTTGTGGGGCTCTGTTTACTCTTTTATCTCTCGCTGAATTTTTTGATGTTTGGTGGCATGTTTATCATGACCTTCTTCATGATTGGCATTTGCCATCAATTACAAATGAGAGGCATCCTTCTTCCCGTGAGTGCAGTCATTTTTGTCATCTCTTGGATTTTTCAATTCTATGGTCACAAGATTGAAGGCCAAAAACCCTCTTTCTTAAAAGACTTGGTCTTTCTTCTCATTGGCCCACTCTGGGTATTACGCTTTTTCTATGCCAAGATGGGGATCAAGGTTTAACTACAAGCACTTCACTAGTTTTTTCCCTTTGAAAAGCTGAGCGGGATTTCCATCCACCATGCGCGGGTGAACGTATCGGTACTCACCATTCTCAAAAGTCACCGTCGTACCTGAGCTGTGGCTAAAAGAATGTTGATCCTGAGAATTGAGTTTGATTTTTTCACCTTCAATTTCGAGGATCACAAATTTACTCCCTTCTTTTCCATGAATCACCCAGTCTTCTCCACACTGAATCGCGGCATAGATAGGTGAACTTAAAAAAAAGAATAGACCAAATAAAAAAACCTTCATGAACATCTCCTCAAAAAAGTCCTGAGGCAACATACATGAAGGTTTCTAGGTTTAAACCTTAATTGATTCTTTATTTTAACTCAGAAAGCGCTTTCTTAATTCTCGTCACCGCTTCACGGATAATATCTTCCGATGTGGCATAGGAGAGGCGAATATAATCAGGCGCCCCAAAAGCACCACCTGGAGTCAGGGCCACATGTCCTACATTTAATAAGTACATGCACAGATCTTTAGCATCTTTAATCACTTGATCCTGATATTTTTTTCCGAAGTAATAAGAGACTTCAGGAAAAAGGTAAAAGGCTCCACCAGGATTATTGAGCTTAATATTAGGTACTTCATTCATGAGCGAAATGAGAAGATTGCGACGCTTTAAAAACGCCTCTTGCATGGGTTTCACGACCATGGGATCAGCATTCAGGGCCGCAATCGCCGCTCGCTGAGTGATAGAAGATGTTCCCGATGTGAACTGCCCTTGAATTTTCCCACAGGCAGACGCAATCGCCTG
>CANFNX010000171.1 GCA_947448495.1 Bacteriovoracaceae bacterium
CCTTATCTTTGCCGAAAGGCGACCTGGAAATTGTGTCCTGATCGTTTGCATTAAAGATTTTAATGTACCTAGATCTAGAAGAAGGGATGAGCCCCCACCATTTTTAGTCACAGTGTTTGAGGGACATCCAAGATTGATGTCAAGCCAGGGATAACCAAGGCCAACGATGTCTTTTATCATTTCGACAGTGAAGGCGCGGTGAGAGGTGAGAATTTGAAACTGAGTTTTGTTTTTTATCTCTTTATCTTGTGAGAGATCTTTTCCGAAATGGCGGATGATAAACTTGAGCGGATATTTACCGGCCGAAGGAACCCTTAAAAAGTCAGTCGCAAGATAATCCCACTCCGGATAAAGTTTAAGAATGGTTTTGCGGTAAGCCTCATCGGTAATACCTTCTAAGGGGGCAAAGAAAAGTGAGCCTCGTGGAATTGGATTAAGCTTTTCCATTCAAATCCTCAGAAAATCGCAAATCCAGAATGAGAAGTGATACGAGAGTAAGGATTTTAAGTGTATCCAAGGAAACATATAATCTATGGTATAGCTGATGCTCTTGCTGAATATCTGATATTCCTGAAATCCCAATCGCATTTATTGCATCGGCCTGCTTCCAGAGATCTGTGAGCAATGTGAGTTTCGGAGTGAGATAAGTCACGTAGGTTAAAATAATGACAGCAAGAGAAATGACGAGCAAAATATGAATTCGAAAAAAACGAAATCCTTTACCTCGCTTTAGGGCACAGACTAAAAGTGTTAGGGCGAAAAAACATTCGATCAAATTAAATTTTCTAAAAAGGGCAATCCCTAATTCTCCAGCGTTAAAAAAGTTTTCAATAATATGGAAAACAGTTGGAACGATGGCGAAATCAATCACCAGTGTCGTTCCAAGCCACAAAGAAGTGATGAGAAAGATAAATCGATTAATCATTATAAAGGCGTGAGAAGCAAAGATAATCAAATTGTAGGTTCGCAAACTCAACATTGATCAAAAAAGAATCAGAGTTCTTACTGATGATGTTGGTTGGAATCGTTACACGGCCCTGACCATTTTCTGAATGAATTTGAAAAATAGTTTGATTCTGAATGGCTTTTTCAAAAACTAGATTCACCAATATTCTCTCTGATTCATCATTTTGAGCTCCAGAGGATAGAAAAAGGGTGCCATTGGTAGGTGTCGTCAGGTTCACCACGGCTACATCAGTTGTATCCGAGACCATAGAGCATTGAATATATTGACGAGCAAAAGTTGAAAAAGAATAAGTCAAAAGCGTCATTAGAATGAAGTATTTCATGTGATATTCCCCTTTAGGTTTGATTTATCAAACCCTGGTGGAATTGAGAAGTCAGAAGTCTAGAATGTTCTAGTTTGAAGGACTTAGCTTTAGATATGAGTAAAAATTTCTAGTCTAAAGCTGGGCTTTTTACATTTGGCACACAAGGAGTTAATGATGCAGGCATATTTTTTTATATTCGGGAGAGACAGTATGAAAAAGATCTCTGTTCTGATGCTTTTGGGCCTTTCTCTAAATTCTTGGGCGGTAAAACTTTCTGACTATCGTCCCTATAAGTTTGAAACTCTTTTTACGAATCCTGTGTGCGCCACCTATAGTTACGACCGTCCTGTCGTTACAGAGAGCGGAGTCAATTTAAGTTCTAAGCCACAGAATGTTTATTGCAAACCCGCTGATGAAGCCGCCTCAGTTGCTCGAAAATTTGCTCCTCAATATAGAATTGTGGAATGGATCACTGACTCTGAGACTAAAGAACTTTACATGGCCTATTTGAGCTTTAGTTCAAAAAATATAGTTAATGCTCTCTGTACAGCGATTAAAAGAGGTGTGAAGCTCTCGATGGTTTTGGATGGTGGTGAAGATGGAACTCACCCTGAAGTGAATAAGGACGCAGAGAGCTTAAAGCTGTGTGGTGCTTCGGGACTTGTGTCAGTTACTTATCGAGGAAGTGTGGGGGGACTTGGTTTTGCCCATAACAAAATCATGATAGTGAATCCTGGGTCACCAGCGACAAAAATTTTATTTTCTTCCGGTAATATGACTGGAGGGACTAGCATCAACCATGAAAATTGGAATTTTATTACAACTTCCGGTGAATCTTATTTTGCTCAGGCCCATAAGTGCGTTATCGAGTCGATGATTTCGGCGGGAGATACAAAAACCAATTTTACAAAATCTCTTACGGCCTGTAGGGATAAAATTAAGGCAACTGCCGAGACAGATATTCAGGTTTTCTTTTCACCAGTTGATGGTCCAAAGGCGCTGGCGAAAGTGACTGAGGCGGGCAGGCAAGCAAAATTGGTTGAGGCGATGTCACATCGTTTCTCTGGTCAGCTGGCAGATCTTTTCCAAAAGTTGTTAGCAGAAAAAAAACTAATCAAATTCATTTTAGATGATGACATCTATTGGGCCTATAAGCGTCACCAAAATGTGGGGCGCAATACAAGTATGGAAGCGTTTAAAATTTATAAGGATTTGATCTCTCAGGGGATGGAAACCAAGTTTCTTCAAACGAATCAGAACGTTTATCAACTTCAGCATAATAAATTTATGATTTTTACTTTTGAAAAAGGTGGAGCGGTCTTTAACGGAGCTGGTAATTTTACAAGTGCTGCTTTTTCTAAAAACTTTGAGAACTTTTATTACATCACCATACCCGAAGTGGTGGACGCCTATCATCAGCAATACAATCTTTACTTTGATAAAATGGCTACTGCACCCGAAGACATGCCAAGAGACTACGTTCTTCCATAAAAAAGGCTCCTTTCGGAGCCTTTTTTTATTCAATACCTTTGTCTGGAGTCATTTGCGACTGCATGAAATTTTGAACGCCTACGGCCTTAATGAGGTCGCGCTGAGTTTCAAGCCAGTCAATGTGATGCTCTTCTGATTTCAAAATGGATAAGAATAAGTCGCGAGTAGCGTAATCATGTTCCGCTTCAGCTTGTTGGATACATTTTTTCAAATGAGGAACAGCTTCGTATTCAACTTCTAGGTCAGCAGCAATAACTTCTGAAATATCCTGCCCGATACGAATTTTGTTAATTTTTTGGAGATTAGGAAGTCCTTCTAAAAACAAAATTCTCTTGATGATCATATCTGCATGTTTCATTTCATCAATCGAAGCTTCATATTCAAGCTTGCCAATTTTTTCTAAGCCCCAATTTTGGAGCATACGAGAATGCAGAAAATATTGGTTGATGGCCGTAAGCTCTTTAGTGAGTACAGAATTCAGGGCCTCAATAATTGTAGCTGAACCTTTCATGTTTTACCTCTTAGGAATTAGCAAGTTTACCGGGCTAGTTTAATCGGGCCGATAAAAAGAAGCAAAGATTGTTAGATAGGCCTAAGAATTGTTTGAGGAGTCTTTCATTTCAAAAGGTGCGCAGCTTTGTTGCTCGATGAGAGTTTTAACAGCATCTTCAACGCAAGTTCCACAATCACTGCCAATTCCCAACGATTTTAAGATCTCCTTAGGGTTATTGGAGCTTCGAGATGTCACTGCTTCTTGAACTTGTTTTTCAGTAATGCCTTTACAGATACAAACGTACATAAACGCCCCTCATAAGAGTAAGGATACACTTGTTCGGTATATCTAACAATTGTTATGAGTAATATTTTTATGTCTGCCAGTTAAAACGTGAAATCAATACCTTAGAGTTTAGTGTTTTTTGTTGAGATGTTGGTAAAGGCGAAAAAAGCCTAGAGTGGAGTGAGACCACTTGATTTCATCGTTCATATACATCTGTTTTAATTTTTCTAGGCCATAGGCCTTAACGGAGATGATGGTCTCTTCACCATCTGGGTTGGGAAGTTTGGAGGGGGTGAGCCCAGTGGCAAGAAAAAAATGTTGGGTATTATTCACAGTTCCTGAAGCTTTCATGCTCCAAAACGGCTCCATTTTTTCCGCCCTGAAACCGATTTCTTCCTGCATTTCTCTTTGAGCATTTTCTTCGGCAGTTCCCTTCTCGGTTTCTAGAATGCCGGAGACAGGTTTGATTCTGTGAGGTGGGTTTTCATGGGGACGTTTTTCTTCCACCATCAAAATCTCTCCTTTTTCATTCATGGGAAAAATGATCACTCCATGGGGGAGATAAACTCTTTCCCAGTTGATGTTATCAATTTTCTCTTCGGTAACTCGGACAATTTGTCCTTGGTAAACTGTTTGTTCCATTATTGTTCCAGTAGTTCTTGGACTTTAAGTCCAACTTCTTTTGAGATTTCATGTTTTGTTTGGGTAACGAGATGCCAATTGACGGTAATACCTATGTCCTTCAAGGCTTGAGCTTCCGCTTGAGAGAGCTCGGGCAAAATCACTCTGTCTTCCGAGCCATGTATGGCCGCAAGAGTGAAATGGGGATGAGTGGAGAAAAAATGACGTCTAAACTCACATCCGATACCAATCACCTTGTTTACGGAGGGCACCTGATAGGCAAGCAAGGGAGCAAGATAG
>CANFNX010000172.1 GCA_947448495.1 Bacteriovoracaceae bacterium
AGGTCAGGCCACTCCATGTGGTTTTTTCTCTCGCGATCTTCATGGAACAAAAACTCAACTCGATAAGGCCCCCACTCCTATTATGGATCATCTCCTCGCCGATATAAAACCCGATGTCGTGGTGATGGAATTTGGTGGTAATTATGTCACGACTCCAAGTGATGAATTTGTGAAAAAAGATATCAAATCTTTTATTGCGAAAATCAAAGCTTCTGGCTCTCAGTGCTTTTTTATCACGAACCCAGATACGAGAAAAAATAGAGCAGAAATTCCACGCATCCTTGGTCTTATTAAAGAAGCGGTTGGGGATGAGTGTCCGATTTTTAATAGCAGCCTTGTCACTCACTATCCAGAGACGGGTGGAGATGGTATTCACTATTGGAATACCTTAGGAACACCCATTGCCAAAGAATGGGCCAAGAAAGCTTTTGAGGCTTTTGCAGAACACTGGAACTAAATGAAATTTTTTTTCACGCTTATCTTGATCGCCAATTTATCCTTTGCCGAAACGAGACTCTTACTTGTGGGTGGAGGAAAACGACCAGTTCAGGCGATGCAAGAGTTTGCCATCCTGGCAGGTGGCGATCAGGCCAAACTTCTAATTATTCCTTGGGCGTCGGAAACAACTGAAAGTGCTGAAAATATCAAATTAGAATTCGCTCCATATACCAAGGGCATTGATATTGCTCCTCACAGACTGGCCCCTCAAGAGTTGTCAGAGTTCATGACAAAAGTGGAGAAAGCGACGGGAGTGTTTTTCACTGGTGGTAATCAGAACATCTTGATGTCACTTTTGCGTGAATACAATTTGATCCAAATTTTTAGAAAGAAATTTCATACAGGAACGGTTTTCGGCGGAACAAGTGCGGGAACAGCGATCATGTCCAATCCCATGCTTACAGGCCAGGCCGATCTAAGTGTCCTGAACGGATCACAAGTTGAACTTGCAGAAGGACTGGGCCTGCTTCCTCCAGGAATAATTGTGGATCAACATTTTATCGTACGCAGCCGCTTCAATCGTCTGGCAGGACTTATTCTTAATAAAAAAGCCCATACAGGGCTCGCCGTGGACGAAAGCACTTCAGTCCTCATTAAAAACGATCAGGCCCAAGTTATAGGCCCGACTCAGGCCCTCATCTTTAAGCGAAAATCCGATCATGAATTAAATGTTGAAGTCATGAGTCCAGGTTCCACTTTCACTCTTCCACATCCCTAATTTTGCCCAATCTCAGTGGCACATTTTTTTTTAATTTTAGTTTAACCTCCAATTGCAATTAATTGAAAGTACAAGTTTTTTCCAAATAATTTCAAAATAAACATCACAAAATGAAATTCCCACTTACTTTGAAATGAGTTTTAAACTCAATAAAGAAAGTTAGAGATTAAGATGAACTCAAACGTGATATTTCAGGATGAAATTTCTCATGAACAGGACAGTCAGCTCCTAGAGCTCATCGAGAAACTCAAGGAACCATGTTTTGTCACGGATCATGGTCTTAGTATTTTATCGGTCAATAGACATCTTCAAGTAAAACTTGGACCAAATTGTCTAAAAGCCTTTCTGGGCAGAATTGTTTCTCAACTTCATTCACCAGATGCGAGTCATAAAAAATTTGAAACAATTTTAATTATGAAAGATCAACTTTGTGGAGTCTTTCAAATTAATAAAGTTCCTTTTGGAAATAAATGTATTTGGATTCTTAAAGAATCAACTTCAGAAAAAAAAGATCCTCATCTCGCTCTTAGCCACCTCTATTATGAAAATCTGATAAAAAAAATCCTACAAAACTCAAATCAGTTAATGGTCACATTTGATACTCAAGGCAATTGCCTAGGAGTCATCGATCCAGATAATAATGATCGTATTTCAGCTGAAATTAGTGACCTAGAGAAAATTTTTGATGGTCACTTAAAAAAAGAAAATATCCCCATCTGGCTCTTCCAATTGAAGGCATCTCCTTTATCAGAGGATGAACTATTGGCCCTAGTGCCAGATGAAATCCTCATTAAAGGCCATCGTTTCAATGTGACTTCTTATGTATGCAGGGAAGAGGAACACCGACATAAATTGGTAATGCTGCTGAAAAAAAAATAAATTGGATTTAAAAGTGGTCGGGGTGATTGGATTCGAACCAACGACCACCTGCTCCCAAAGCAGATACGCTACCAGACTGCGCTACACCCCGATCATTGTTGAGAGAATATTTTTAAGGCCTCTGATGTGTTTTGTCCATGCTTTCTTTAAAGAACTCTAAGGAAGATTGCACAGCCTTGGCCCTGTGCGAAAAGGTGTTTTTCCATTCCGGTAATTCGGCGAGAGATTTTCCATCATTTTCGGCTCTTTCAGGAATGAAAATAGGGTCATAGCCAAAGCCTTTATCCCCTCTTAGGTCGCTCCCTATCTGACCATGGACCCGACCCTCAAAAAAATAAATTTCATCGGGGGATAAATAAAAGCACAGCACACAGACAAAATAAGCATTGCGGCTTTGGAGCGGATTTTGATTGAGAAGGCCAATGAGTTTGCGACATTTGTCACTATACTCGGCCAACTCTGGAGCAAAGCGGGCGGACTGAACCCCGAGTATTCCAGGTAAAGACTCAACGACAAGGCCTGAGTCGTCGGCCAGTGCCGCTACTTTATAAGTGTCATAGTAGGCCCGCGCCTTAAGTAAAGCGTTCTCAACAAACGTTTTTCCAGTTTCATCAACTTCAAGAGTTCTAGGAGCGGCGTTGACAGATATAGTTCCACTAAAAAGTTCTTTGAACTCTTCAGCCTTATGAGCATTTCCTGAAGCCAGAAGAAACGTCTTCATTAGATAGTCTCAAGGGCAGCTTGCTGTTGTTTCACGACCACTTTCAGGGCGGTTTGAGCGCATGAAATAAGGGCAGTGAGATGATCCATGGCAAATGGTTCTTTCTCGGCCGTGCCTTGAACCTCAACGAATTTCCCACTGGAAGTCATCACGATATTCATATCTGTTTCGCAGCTTGAATCTTCTTCATAATTAAGATCTGCAATCACTTCATTATTGCTATTGATTCCAACTGAAATTGCACAGAGTCCATCTTTGATCGGATTCTGTTTTAAGAGACCCTCTTTCATCAAACGCCTCACGGCCATCTCTAGAGCGACATAAGCCCCGGAAATTGAAGTGGTCCTTGTTCCTCCATCGGCGACAATGACATCGCAATCAATCATAATCGTACGTTCACCCAGCTTATTTAAATCCATAATCGAGCGCAAAGATCTCCCGATGAGGCGCTGAATCTCTTGAGTTCTACCTGAGGCCCCTTTTCTTTCACGCTCAGAGCGTGTATGAGTGGAAGAAGGCAACATCGCGTATTCAGCAGTCATCCAGCCCTGTCCTTTTCCTTTCAAAAAGGGTGGAACAGATTCTTGGACTGAAGCTGTGATATGAACTTTAGTATTACCAAATTCTGCCAGCACAGATCCGTACGCATAGGGGTTAATGTTGGGTGTAAATTTAATAACTCTAGGGGTGTCGCGCTTAATAAGTGACATGGGAACCTCGAATGGAAAAATATATTCATGTTGATCGTTGTGATTCTACACAAGATCTACTTAAAGAACAATTAACTCAAGACTCTTCTTGCGATTACACTGTAAGTTGTGACTTTCAAACACATGGAAGAGGACGGGGCGAAAATATCTGGGAAGATTCTGCTGGAACGATCTGTTTTTCCATGACCATTCTTCCCCATCTCATTCCAAGTTTTACTGCTCTGGAATTGTCAGTTTTGATTTGTCGATTTTTTGAAACAAAAAGAATTTCCCTCAAACTAAAATGGCCGAATGATATTCTTACACAAAAAGAAAAAAAATGTGGCGGAGTCTTAATTCAATCTCATCAAGGTCGATGGATAGCGGGAATTGGAATCAATCTTTTTTTTAACGATCCCATTTACGGTGGAGTCTTCACTCATTCATTTAAGTTTAAGAAGGAAGAGTGGGCAAAAGATTTAAGTCACTTTATACGTAACCATCGTTATCTATCACAAGATAAACTCACCCAGGATTGGCTACTTCTCTGCGCACACCTGCAAAAGGAAGTGGTGATCACAGAGGGTGACAAACAAACTCGAGGATATTTTCAAGGGCTTGGAGAATTCGGAGAAGCTTTGCTCTCAACCCCACAAGGAGTTGAGAGCCTTTTCAATGGCACTCTTCGACAAATCTAGTCGTTAAGAATTTTATTTGAGATTTTTGAAATTTCTTTTTTGATGATATTTTCAGCCAAGTCAGGAATCACTTCCCATGAAATCTTCTCAACTTGCCCGGCAAACATCTGATCCATGTATTCTTTTACGTATTTTTTTACCATCTGATCAACTTCACCACGCAACTGTCTCATCAAAAGCTCATTGGAAACAGGAGCTTCGGAAGCTTGAGTCCGAATGACTTCGTTCATTTCTGTGAC
>CANFNX010000173.1 GCA_947448495.1 Bacteriovoracaceae bacterium
CTGCCAACAGTTAAATGTAGATCTGAGGCTCCATTGTCCACCATCACTTTAAAAAGTTGTTGGATCTGTAAACTACCAATTCCCTGCTCAGCAGAAGTTTTGGTTTGGGTTTGAGTATTATCGGCCATGGATCACTCCTATAATTGATCTGCTGCTGAGTTTGAAACGGCTTCTTCCATCGTGGTAAGCCCTTGGGCAACCTTCGTTAAGGCACACATTCTCAGAGTTTTCATCCCATCTCGAATCGCCTGTTTTTTAATATCATCAGAAGAAGCATTTCTTAAAATTAACTCTCGTACTTTTGGGGTGACAGACAAAACCTCGTAAATCGCCACGCGACCTTTGTAACCAGTGTTGTTACAAATCTCACACCCTTTTCCATGATAAACCTTAATTTTCTCAGCTGAAGCTGGAGCAAAACCACAGGCAATCAATTCTTCAATAGCAACTTTTCTTTCTTCACGACAATTGATGCAAATTTTTCGACAAAGTCGTTGCGCCACAATCACATTCAGAGCAGCAACAACGAGGAAGGGCTCGATTCCCATATTGAGGAGTCGAGTGACAGTTGCTGGAGCATCGTTGGTATGTAAGGTCGAAAGAACTAAGTGACCAGTTAAGGCAGCTTCAACGGCGATTTCTCCCACTTCCAAGTCACGAATCTCTCCCACCATGATGATATCTGGATCTTGTCGTAAAAAAGCTTTCAGAGCAGAAGCAAATGTCAGACCCACTTCTTTTTTTACGTTCACTTGATTACAACCTTCAAGGTTGAACTCACAGGGATCTTCAGCGGTTGAGATGTTACTATCTGGTTGGTTCAAATCGGCCAGGGCCGAATAAAGTGTGGTTGTTTTACCAGAACCAGTGGGGCCTGTCACAAGGCACATACCATAAGGGCGATGAATCCCCTCTTTAAAAACTTCAAGCTGTTTGGCCTCAAAACCTAACTTGGTCATATCAAGCTGAAGATTACTTGAATCTAGAAGTCGAAGAACTATTTTCTCACCAAAGAGAGTAGGAAGGGATGAAACCCGATAATCAATGGGATTTCCCCCAATTAAAAGCTTAATCCTTCCATCTTGGGGTTTTCGTTTTTCCGAAATATCCATCTGAGACATAATTTTTAAACGCGACAGAACAGAGGCCATCATACTCTTTGGAGGCTGGGCCACTTCCACTAAACTTCCATCGATCCGTAAACGAATACGAAAGATTTTCTCATAGGGCTCAACGTGAATATCTGAAGCTTTCTTTACAAAGGCTTCGGCGAGGAGCCGGTTCACGAATGTCACAACGTCATCGGAAATATCTTCTGCTTTAACGTTCTCATCAGCTTGAGTTGAAGCTGCTGTGACTTCCTGAATGTTATTGATCAGGTCATCAACAGAATCTTTAATTCCAGAAAAGAGTTTTTTCCACGAAGAAATATTCGTAAGAATGAACTCCACTTGCTTCTTGTTTAGATCCGTTAGTTCTTTCGTGGCTTCTGCCACGACACTCGGATCAAAAGTTGCTAAGGTAATTTTGGTATTGGTTTTTTGAATCGGAATGGCGCGCCACTTTGTCACGTAACGCTTTTTCATTGTTTGCAAAGTATCAGTAGGCACTTTGGCATTTCTTAAATCAATAAAGGTCATCGAGAATCTTTCGGAGCAAACTTTGGCGAATTTATTTTCATCAAAGTACGGCATGGAAAGCAATTCAAATTCATTGATATCTTCTTCTTTGCCGATTGAGAGACGATGCAACTGCTTGAGCGTTGCCATCCCTGTACTCGTTACGATCTCAATGAACTCTTTGCGAATCATAAAGCAGATAACCCTTTAATTGTATGTGTCATGTTTCGGATTATTCGGGACTTAAGTTTAGCCTTTGTTGTCTGACCAAAAAGCTACGGCCGCTTTGGCCTGTAAATAAAGCATTTCCAGCCCATCGTGGTACTCTCGAACCTTGAAAGGCAGACTGATTTGGTGTGGAACATGATGATAGTTGTAATCCCAAAATATTTCCTCACCTGTCGTTTCGCCCTCGAAGGTAAAATCCCGCGAGCAAGCATTAATCACTATCATTTGGTGATCATTTCGATGCCACTGCTTCAGATCAATCCGACTCAGATCTCCGTATTCTTGGCGTGCTAAGATAAGGATCTCTAATCTTAGGGCCTTGGCCACTAAATGCGTCGCCTGGGCCATAACTCCCCCACCTAGCACAAGAATCTGAACGGAGCTAAAGCGCTTTTGATAATACACAAGCAGCTCTTCAATCGCCTTAAGGTCAGTGTTGAGACCCACAGGACGGTCGCCTAGAAAAGATATTGTATTGATCGCTCCTAATTTTTTAGTGAGTTCATCGTGTATATCAACCTTTTGAGCATAATGTTTTTTATAAGGACTTGTGAGATTGAGCCCACTATAGGTTTTTGCGAGAACTCCAAGATCCGGTAAAGAGGCTTCAGTTGGATAATCAAGTAAGTCATAACTTTCTAATGAAGCTAATAGCTTTTGATAAATCCGCGGAGACTGAGAATGTGAGATTGATTTTCCAATCAGTGCTAATCTCATGATTGTCCTAGATATTCTTTCGCCTTCACAACATCTGCCTTGATTTGAAAAATGAGGTCATTAACTGTAGGGAATTTTTTCTCATCTCGGATTTTGTGAAGAAATTCTATATCTAGTACTTCCCCATAAATATCCGTATCAAAATCAAAAAGATTTGTTTCGATATGAAGATGATGTGTATCTTTGAATGTCGGATTGTTTCCAATATTAGTCACAGAATTATAAGTCATTCCGTTATAGATGGTTCTTGTGACGTAAACACCTTTCTGAGGGACAATAAGATCCGGAGAAACTTGAACATTCGCCGTCGGATAGCCAATTTTCTTTCCACGCCCTTCACCTTTGATCACAACCCCTTCGAGGAAAAAAGGTCGGGCCAACAGTGTCTGAACCTGATTCATTTGACCAAGTAAGAGTTTATCCCGTATTGAGCTCGAGGATACAATACTCCCTTGAAATTCAAACTTAGGTTGTATCTCGACATCAATCTTAAGTGGATGACAGATATTCTTAACCACATCAAAGCCACCTTGCTTGTTTGCTCCAAAGGCAAAATCGTAGCCAAGGTAAAAATCCTTCAGGGATGGATAGTGAAGAATATGTCGCTGTAGGAAGTCTTCTGCTGGAAGAGTACTAAAATCTCGGGTGAATGGGAGTTCAATTAAATATTCAACACCTAACTCAAAAAGCCATTTTCTTCTTTGCTCATAGCTGTTGATCAAAAAACGTTCTTTTTCGGGATGAATAATTTTCTGGGGATGAGGAATAAAGGTCATCACCACAAACTTCAAACTCTTGCTAATACAAGTTGCCTTGATTTTTTTTAACAATTCACGGTGGCCGAGATGAACACCATCAAAATTACCAATTGTTAGACCAATCTGTGGAAAAGCATCCTGGATTTTAGGAATATCAAGAAGGCTGCTGAGTATCTTCATTTTTTACACTCTTTATATAGTCATCCAATTCTTTGAATGACGAAGCTTGGTATTCAAATCGTGGCGTTCCCTTTAAATACGAAAACTGCTTAGCATCTGTTTCTTTTAACAATGCTTCAAAATAGGTTTTTGTCTTTTCAGAAAGATCAGATTCTCTGATCACTCTCAGAGGAGATTTTCCTGTTCGTGCGATCAGAGGCTCAAGCCATTTTGTGAACTCACTTGTCTGAAATTTACCTTTTTTAAAAGTCTGAGGAATATTTGACTTTGAAAATTGTGGAAGGCTCACTTTTTTGAAAAAGAAACTGAGAGCGAGCAACAAGGCCAAAGAGGCGAGCAGAAGATTCACCCCTCCAATATAGTCACGCCAAGATGATAGTTTTGTAAAAACAGGCCCTGCTAAGGTTAAGGGACGCTCTAGAATTTTTTGTGATGAATCCTGCTTTGCTTCTTTTTCAGACTTACGGTCTTCTTTTTTGGTGGATGCCTGTGCCGTTCCCCCAACAATAATTTCCCCAAGGGTAAGATTAACGGCTACATACTTCATGGAATCCGGATCAAAATAAGTTAAAGGAATACTCGTTGCAGGTAGGGTTAGAGGTGCTTTGGGCAAAAAAGTATATTCAAATATTTTCGTCGCCTGATCAGCATTTTGTATTTTCAAATCACCATTTGATTCAAACTCCTCAATGTCTGGATGTTTTAAAAGCGAAGGAGCTTCCATGTTCTCCAGCGCGCCACCACCACTCACAGTTAATTTGAGCTCGAGGGGCTCATTGACAATAAAACGTTGACCATTAAGCTGAAGATCAAATTCGTGCTTGCCCACAAGACCAGTAAAATGAGGACCTCGTCCC
>CANFNX010000174.1 GCA_947448495.1 Bacteriovoracaceae bacterium
AGAGGCTCAAAAAGTGAAGTATGATTGAGAAAGACTATAAGCCTGGCCTCTTTCCAAGGATGTTCTGGTTTCTTGGTGATCCATTGAAACTCTCCACGATAAAAAAGGTGAGAGAGGATTTTGATCAAAGAGAGGAGCGCAAAAGAAATCAGCTTTGCCATTTCTTAAATTCCTCTGCTGTGATGTCGTAAAGAACGTAACCATGAGGGAAATGATGGTCTTGCTGCATTCCTCGCTAAGTCATACCCAGCTTCTGCATCACCTTAATGCTCGCCACATTCTGAGGAACTGAGCGGGCCACGATGCGGGTGAGGTTGAGTGTTTCAAATCCATATTTAAGACAGGCGTGGGCAGCTTCTGTGGCATATCCTTGTCCCCAGAACTTTTTCATAAAGCGGTAGCCAAGATCAACTTCATGAATGTCGGGATAGTTTTTAAGTCCGCACCAGCCGACATAAGTGCCATCTATCAAGAAAACACTGAAGCGACCCATCTTATATTTTTGAAATTGTGGGTAAACAATATCCGTTAAAATCCTTTGAGCATCGGCGAGATTTTTAGAGGTTTCATCTCCCGTGTAGCGAATCACTTCTGGATCGGAATTAAGCATGAAAAGATGGTAGGCATCTTCATTTTTCATTGGGCGCAATTCTAATCGTTGAGTGGAGAGCATGATTAGAGACTAGCCTGTTTGGGGGGATCGGGCTAGAGTTTTCCTATGAAGTTCACTCAGCCACCTTTGTTTTTAGGGCTCCTCGCTATTTTTTGTTGGGGGAGTCTTGCGACCTTCGGAAATTTACTTCTCCACTTGCCTCCCTTTTATGTTTCAGGGGTTACTTTTTTATTAGGATCCTTGCTGGCGTGGAGACACCCCTCAAAACTTTTTGAAAATTGGAAAATGAGTTTGTGGGGGATTTTCGGCTACTATGCTTATCATTTCTTTTTATTCTACTCTTTCCGTTTTGCTCCGGCGATTGAAGCGAATTTGATTAATTACCTCTGGCCGATGCTGATGATTCTCTTAACGCCACTATTTTTTCCGGGGACAAAAATCAAGCTTTATCATCTTATTGGTGGAGGGATTGCGCTCCTAGGATGTGGATTGCTCGTTTCTCGGGTGGGGTTTGAAGTTAAAGTAGAAAATCTTAAGGGGTATCTGCTGGCCTTGGGAGCCGCTATCACCTGGCCTGTTTATACCTTGGGCAAAAAAAAGCTAGGTGAAGCTTCTTTATATTCGATCGGTGGTTTCTGTTTGGGGGCCGGTGTATTGAGCTT
This sequence comes from Bacteriovoracaceae bacterium, assembly GCA_947448495.1. Taxonomy (GTDB): domain Bacteria; phylum Bdellovibrionota; class Bacteriovoracia; order Bacteriovoracales; family Bacteriovoracaceae; genus Peredibacter. The sequence goes on from CANFNX010000174.1 coordinate 1,276, forward strand.
ACTCACCCATTTTTGGAATGAGCCAAGAGTGGTTCTTCAGTGGCATGATGCTTGGAAATTAATTGTAATGGGACTTGGGCCTTTTGGTGTGGCCTTCTATGCCTGGGATAAGGCGGTTAGCTGTGGTGACCCGCGTAGTTTGGGGGCGCTTTCATATTTAACGCCACTCATTTCCACCTCTGGTTTAATCTTATTTACTCACCAAACATTAGATCCCACCACCATCTTGTCCATGATCTTGATAATTGGGGGGGCGAGCAGCGGACTTCTCGATTTTCTTCCGAGAAAGCATGATGTAAAATAGTTTCAGCGGAGACAATTATGCAGGAAAATTGCAGTATCGATAAAAGAGACACTGGTGTTTTTGTGGCCAATGAGAGGAAAACCAAATGGGTCACACTCATTACTCTCTTCACCATGGTGATAGAAATTATTGTGGGCTACTGGTCTGGCTCTATGGCGCTTTTGGCCGATGGGTGGCACATGGCCTCCCACACTCTCGCCTTGGGTTTGTCTCTTGTGGTTTATTATCTTTATCGTCATCCTCGCTTCAAATCGTCCTTTACCTTTGGCGGGGGAAAGATCCTCTCGTTGGGAGGATATACCAGTGCTTTGCTTCTCATTTTGATTGCCATCTCGATGATTGTGGAATCCATTTCACGTTTTTATGAGACGCGTACGATTCATTATCCTGAAGCCATCGCCGTGGCAGTTGTAGGACTTGTGGTTAATCTTGTCTGTGCCCTCATCATGCATCGGGATGAGGCCTTTGATCATAAGTATGATCACGGTCATCATCATGATCATGCAGGTTGCAATCATGACCATGGGCCAAAAAATAAATTAGCTCCGGCCCAGCAGCATCACCACCATCATCATAATCACCAAGAGCTTCATGCTCACGATCACAATCATGACAGTGCTTATGTTCATATTTTAACCGATGCCTTAACCTCAGTCTTTGCCATTATTGCTCTTCTTTTAGGACACTGGCAGGGCTGGACGTGGCTTGATCCCTTAGTCGGTGTTGTTGGCGGTCTCGTCGTATTAAAGTGGTCTTTGCATTTGATTCACCAAAGTGGAATGGATCTTTTGGATGCTCACGACGTTTCTATTGACCGGGATAATTTGGTTAAAAAAATTGAAACCGATGGTTCAAAAGTTTTAGATATTCATCTGTGGCGACTGGCCCCGGGACAAATTGGTTGTGAGCTTGTGATTAAAAAAAATCAGGAACAGCGCTCCTCTGATTATCGCAATTTGATTGCTCGTGATTTCACTATTCATCATCTCATCATTGAAGTGGTGTAAAGATGGAATGGACTCCTTCAGAAAGACGCTTCTTTCGATCACTCAAAACTCCCGATCATATTCAAGAACAAGTAAATAATCTCATCTATAATCCGACGGATCATGCCTCATCTCCACGTTGGGTGATGATCACGGGTGAAGGACATTGCCTGGAAGGCGGACTGCTGGCCGCAGCTGCTTTAGAATTCCATGGGCATAAACCGCTGATGGTAGATCTTGTGGCCGAGGATGATGATCACCATGTCCTCTGTGTCTATAAAACCTCCTCAGGCTGGGGAAGTCTTTCTAAATCTAATACCACTCTGCTGGCCGGACGCAGGCCATTTTATAAAAGTGTTCATGAGCTCGTGATGAGTTATTTTGATTTTTATTTCAATATGAAAGGGAAGCTAAGTCTTTACTCCTATTCTGATCCAATCAATCTGAATCGCTTTAATCATTGGAATTGGCGTACAACAGATCAAGACTTGATGGAGATGGGGATGAGTTTTAATGATCTTACTCATTACGAACTTATCGATCAGACTAAGCTTAAAAGTCTTAAACCTGTTCCAAATAAACTGGTGTCTGCTTGTTTTTTAGGCGCTGATCAAAGTGGGCTTTATAAGGCCTAATCCACCACTTGCATTAAGTGAATTCCTTTAAGCGTAGGATGATTTTCAAATTTTTTCAGATAATCAATAAATGAGACTTCCATCACTTTCTTGATCCCTGAGACACTCGCGTGTCTCAAATAAGTGCCATTTCGTCGCTGAAAGATAATGCCTTGGTGAGAGACATTCATATGCGTCCCTACGGTTGCCGTGAGGTCCCAATTCGGGCGAACAAAATTCACAACAGTGCCATGAGGAATCAGCTTGAGAACTTCTGGTTTCACTAACAAAGTAGAGATCGGAAGATAATTCAGGCGAGCTACCACTGGAGAGTAATTCACAGAAAGATCGTGAAGCTCTTGGAGTAAATTTTGTTTTTCTTCAAGGGTCGCAAGTGGAACTTGAATCTCCTCGATTTTGATATGCTTAAGCCAATTAGGCAGATCGATCACGGCCTCAGCTAGGCGTTGTTCAGGTAAAGAAAGAATCTGATCATTGATTTCTTTCAGCATTCCATTTTCGATATTATTCGGGATCCACTGAAGGCTTGGGAAGTGATTGCGTGTGAGATAATCAATTTCACCCTTCTCGTAACGAATGCGATTCATGTTATCTTCAAATTCATCTACATTTTTTGATAAGGCCAGAGAGACAACAGTTTCAACAAAGGTTGTACAGTCAAAAGTATCGAAGCGGTAGAGTGGATCTTGGTCAAAGCGTCCTGTTTCTCCTTCGCCTAGAGGTCCACCATCACCATAGGGTAGATCTAAAAAAGTGTTTGAAACCTGATCCATACGCAGAGAAATATTATCTTCATTTTGGATAAGACCTAAAAGTTTGTCTGCTTGCTCACGAGGTGAGGCAAAAACAGAAAAAGAGAGAAGACACAATAAAACATACGGGAACATAAGCGTCCTAGCAAAATAAGTGGATTTAATTCAGGAGACCTTAATCAGATCGATTTGAAAAGTCACTCGGATTGAAAATCCTTAATCGAGCAGGGAATATTTACAGGGGGAGTGGGGCCAACACCTCGAAAATCCGTGATTATTCTTTGCTGGTGGCAAGGCCCCTTCTAAGCAATCCATGGAGCATGCGATGAATGAGATCATCCGTTGTCAGG
>CANFNX010000175.1 GCA_947448495.1 Bacteriovoracaceae bacterium
CCTGATCGTGGCAAGGGCCTAGTTGCCCTCGTCAATAATGATTTCAAAGGGGTACTGTTTAATGCAGAGGCAACACAGATCATTCTTAAAGCTCTTAAGGTGACTGGAATTGATGCAAATAAATTTAAATCTGATTTTGTAGCAGAAAATATCCCGCAAGAAGAAATCGTAAACATGGGATATAAAAATCTCGTCTTCGATGCATTCTTACCTAACCGTCCGGAGGCAATGACGAACAAGGGTCCACTAGATCCTTTAGCGAAATTCAACCGGCTCGTTGGTGGTCGGGTGATCGAAGTGAGCAATGAACTTTTTGCCCGAGCAGAAAATCTCATCAGTGATCATCTTCCCGTTTTTGAGCCAGAACTTTTCGGAGCCCAAGGCAAAATCATGGATAGCTGGGAAACTGTTCGCCACAATCTAAGCGGAGTAGATTACCAGATCATTGAACTTAAAACTCCTTCAGTATTTAATTATTGCTTAATCTCCACCAAGTATCACACGGGAAATTTTTCACCGGCGATCAAACTTGAAGGACAAAGAGCAAGAGAAAATTCCTGGGAAGAATTTCTTCCATTGACAAAACTTGCTGGTCATAGCGAATTACGCTTAAAGCTCAATCAACAAACGCCCCCATACTCCCGTGTTAAAGTCAGTATGTTTCCAGATGGTGGGCTCACAAGACTGGGCCTTTATGAAACAATTCCTTCTCCGGAAATTTTATCATTCTTACCCATAAGCTCAGCGGTTCCTACTCGATACCAGGAAAGCGTTCCAGCAACGAAGAAGCCGCTCTTTATCAACTACCAACCGGGCGAAAAAGAATTAAAAAGGAATTGGGCTACAGTTAAAATAGGAAATCTTTATAACAACGCCTCCTCCGCTCTTGGCGCGACGATTGTAAGTGCAAGTGACGAACATTACAGCCCGGCGATTTTGGTCATTTCACCATTTGCGCCGATAAATATGTTTGATGGAATGGAATCAGCACGAAGTAGAATTCCTGCTCATTATGAGGAAGTCACTATCAAGTTGGCGAAGGTCGCAGAAGTAAAAGCGATTGAATTAGATTTCACTTATTTCGTGAACAATAATCCACTTGAGGTTGAAGTCCAAGGACTCACCCAAGGCCAGTGGGTATCTCTCATGCCTAAAACAAATGTGAAGCCCTATGCGGGAAATAAAATTCTCTATCACGTGAACAATACGACGATGTGTGAGCAAGTTAGACTGAGAGCATTTCCTTGTGGGGGCATGAACCGCATAAGAGTGTTATCAGTTCATCAATAGGATTGCATCATGGTGACATATATAAGCAATCTCCCCCATGCGATCCTTCAAAGAATCATATGGTTTTTTGTCAGAACCTTGCTCTCAACTTACCGAATCGAAGTACTAGGAACAGAATTCAGGGACCAGGCCAAATTGATGAGTCCTACAAAATCTTTTATTTTTGCAGTCTGGCATGAGCAAGTCGTCTCTGTGATGAGTGGGCATGCTAATACTGAGCCCTATCTCGCTTTATCGTCTCGAAGTAAAGACGGTGATTACGCAGCCTTTGTCTCAAAGAAACTCGGATTCACACCTGTAAGAGGTTCTTCAAAGAAAAAAAATAAAGACAAAGGTGGTAAAGAGGCTATCCAGATTTATGTGACAAAAATGCATGCCGGATTTTCTGGAGGCATCACTGTGGATGGCCCCAAAGGCCCCCGTCAGGTCTGCAAAGTCGGTGTCGCACTCATTGCCAAAGAAACTGGAGCTCCCATTTTACCAGTGGTGGGTATAGCAAGTCGCTATTGGGAGTTTAACTCCTGGGATCGCTTCAAATTCCCAAAACCTTTCGCAAAAATAAAATTAAAATATGGCGAGCCTATTTTGGTTTCGGCGGATGCCGACGCCATCGAAATAGAAAACATTTGCGCTCACGTCTCACAGGTTCTTAAACAGTTAGAACTTTCACTTCAAACCAACACAGAGAAGATTCATGCTTAAAGCACCCATTCCACTCAATGAAGCCGAGCGACTCAAAGAACTTCAAGACTTCTTGATCCTTGATTCTGATCCTGAGCTGGCCTTTGATGATCTCACCAAACTTGCAAGTGAAATCAGTCAAACACCTATTTCCCTGATATCGCTCATTGACCAAGATCGCCAATGGTTTAAATCTAAGATCGGATTAGACGCCTCAGAAACTCCACGAGATATTTCATGGTGCGGACATGCCATTATGGGAGATGACATTTTTGAAGTGTCAGATGCAGGAAAAGATGATCGTTTTAAAGACAATCCTCTCTACTTAGGAGAGCCTCATGTAAGATTTTATGCCGGAGCTCCACTCAAGACGAAAACCGGTCATCGTATTGGTACACTTTGTGTCATTGATAACCAGCCCAAGCAATTAAGTGAATGGCAAAAAAGCGCCTTGGAAAAACTGGCAAATCAGGTCGTTCTTCTCATCGAAGCACGTTTAAGAGAAAAGAAACTCGCTGTCGCCAACGAAAAATTTAATGCGATTGTAAATAACATCCCAATCATGATTTGTGCCCACAATGAGAAACATGAATTAGAATGGGCGAATCGACAGTGGATGAAAGAGCTAGGTTGGGATCCACACCAAAAGAAAACAGAGGACCTCTTCTGTCATCTTTATCCTAATCCAGAGGACAGGGCCAGTGTTCAGAATTTTTTAGTTAAGCATGATGGCTCATGGAATACATTTGAAACCACCACGAAGCAGGGTCATAAAATCTTCACGTCTTGGACAAACGTAAAGCTAGAGGATCGTTCGGTTCTATGCATTGGCCAGAACATTCACGAGCGAAGACTTGCAGAAATGGAGCGGGATCAGACAAACCAAAGACTTGAATACATACTCGATTGTGCCCAGCTAGGATCGTGGGACTGGTGGGTAAATAATCATAAGGCGCAATTTGATCGCAGATGGTGTGAAACCCTCGGTCTGGATTATAAAACGACACCTATGGACATTTCAACCTGGGACGACAGAGTTCATCCTGATGATAAGCTCAAAGCTGAGGAAGATATAAAACTTCACATTGAAGGCAAAACAGCTGTCTATCAAAATATTCAAAGGATGAGACACTCTGATGGACACTGGGTATGGGTGCTTGAGCGTGGTCAGATTAGTGAACGAGATCAAAATGGTAACCCTGTACGTTTTACAGGAACTCAACTGGACATCAGTTATCAAAAACAAATTGAACAAGACTTAAGAGACAATCAAGAAAAAGTTCATGCGATCTATGAAGGCTCAAACGATGCCATCTTTATTTTGAATCAAAACCATTTCATTGACTGCAACCAAAGAACACTCGAGCTCTTCAAATTTGAATCCAAAGAAAAATTTAATGCGTCTACTCCAGTCCAACTCTCGCCTCAGAAACAACCTGACGGAGAAGAGTCCAACATAAAAATCACTAAGCATATTGAAGAAGCCTTCAGGGCCGGCCTAGACAGATTCGAATGGAACTTCATTAAATCAAATGGCGAAGAATTTCCAGCTGAAGTACTCCTTTCAGCTTTCCAACTTCGAGGGGAGCGCACACTTCAAGCAACCGTCAGAGATATTTCACGCAGAAAAAATCTTGAGCATCTCAACCGTGAGGTTGAAAGAATTGCCAAAGTTGGTGGATGGGAATTAACTTTAGCTCCACAGCAATTAAAATTCACAGATGAAGTTTATCGTATTCATGGCCTGCCTTTTGGCCACCCCATCAATCTAGAAACCACTCTTGAACTCTACACCACTGAATCAAAAGAAAGACTCCGTAAAAATATTCAAGAGGCGATTCAAAATTGTTATCCATGGGATGATGAGTACGAGTTTGAAGACACTAAAGGTTTCAAGAAATGGTGTCGCATTATCGGAGAGGCAATCAGTAATGAAAACGGAATTGTCATACGACTCAAAGGAACTTTCCAAGATATTACAGAAAAAAAATACCTTGAAAGAAATCTTGAGGAGCAAAGAAAATTATCTCAACACCATGCCAAGCTAGCGACCATTGGGCAACTCGCCGCTGGGGTCGGGCACGAAATAAATAACCCCCTGGCGATCATCAAGGGCTACATTAATGCCTTAGAAATTCGCTTGGCCGAAAGTCATTTCAGCGATGAAAAAACCTTTCATATGCTCACTAAAACAAACAATGCCTGCGATCGTATTGTAAACATCGTAAAGACACTCAGGACATTTTCACGCTCTGACGTAGATGTTTTTATCAACTTTTGCTTGTCAGATGTCATCACAGAATCCTATCACCTGATTAATGAAATATA
>CANFNX010000176.1 GCA_947448495.1 Bacteriovoracaceae bacterium
CAGAAAGTGTACCGGTACCTGTTCGATCTTCTTTTTTCACTCCTTCATTCAGCACTCTTTGCATTAATTCGTGGTACTGCTTCATGATGGCCTCCTAATTGTGTGTCTCGTCTTTAAAATCTTAGCATTCTCACAAGAGCTTGTTCAATGAAACTCTTTTAGTCAAAAAAATGACAATTTTCTCGGATTGCTTCCTCGCCCTTTGATCACTAGAATAAAAGCAATTATTTTTCAGGAGATCTCATGAGCACCGTAGTCACAGGTCTAGACAGACTTATTTCAGATAAAAATTTGCAGAGCAAATTCAAAGGGAATATTGGCTACTTGTGCCACAGCGCCTCGGTCACGAAAGATCTCGAGCATGGCCTTCTCGCGTTAAAGCGGGTGTTTGGTGATCGTCTAACTAAAATTTTTGGACCTCAGCATGGTTTTGTGACTGACGTGCAAGATAATATGGTAGAAACCACTCACTATACTCACCCATTTTTTAAGCTTCCTGTTTACTCCCTTTATTCTGAAACACGTATCCCAACGAATGAAATGCTCGAGGGTCTTGATCATATTTTTGTTGATCTGCAAGATGTGGGGACCAGAATTTATACCTACATTTACACCATGACTCTTCTCATGGAGGCTTGCCAAAAACGAGGGATTGAAGTGGTTGTACTCGATCGACCAAATCCCATTGATGGTGTGACACTTGAAGGAAATATTTTAGATCTTAACTATGCTTCATTTGTCGGCCGCCATCCGATTCCAGTTCGCCATGGTCTCACCATGGGTGAAGTCGCGAAGATGCATCACCGATACTGGGGTGGAAAAGATTGCAAACTCACGGTTATCGAGATGAGTGGATATAAACGTGAGATGAGTTATGAGGATACAAAACTTCCATGGGTCATTCCTTCACCAAATCTTCCAACCATCGAAGCGGCCTATACTTTCGTTGGGACCGTTCTTTATGAAGGAACAAATATTTCTGAGGGACGAGGGACAACCCGCTCACTAGAAATCCTTGGTCATCCGAAAATTGAAGCCTTTGGCTTCCATGAAAAGTTGAAGCCCGTTCTCGCCAAGGCCAATCTAAAAGGTTTTATTCTTCGCCCTCTGGTTTTCTTACCAACCTTCCAGAAACATGCCGGCAAGCCATGTGGTGGCTATCAAATTCACGTCACTGATCGTAAGACTTTTGAACCGTGGCGTTTGTGCCAGTACCTGTTGCGTGAAATGTATCATGAGCTAGGAAATGAATTTAAATGGAAAGAGCCACCTTATGAATATGAATACCATAAGGTTCCGGTTGATCTTATCAATGGCACAGACCAATTACGTCTCTGGGTGATAAACAATGGCAACGAAGATGATTATCAAGGGATTATGCAGAAGAATCAGGCCCAGTGGCTTGAAGAGAGAAAAAGCTGCTTGATCTACTGATCACTCGCCTTGGCGCCCACAGAGCTTTTTTCATTTTTATCTTTCAAGCAGGGATTCTCGTCATCTGAAGCTCCAGCGAAGATGGCTTCCACTTCGCTGCTTAATTTACCTAGGTTCAGCATTCCTGCCTCTTCCATTTTTCCATTCGCTCGCCAGATAGCAATCTCTCTTAATTCATTCGTCTTATCGAGGAATAGTTTACGCGCCTTTTTGGATTCTTTACACTGAGGCCAAGAACTGGCGACCTCAACTCGAAACGTTTCACCGAGTCCTTCATAATAGGAAACCGAAATATAAACGGGATCACTTGAGCACCAGGCCTGGGTGGACAAAAAAATCGCGAGAAACAATTTTTTCATCTTTTTATTTTACCATATACCAAAATAAACCCCGTTACTTTTAATTTGAATATGACTATCCTTTTGAAAAGACGTTATTCAAGGAGACAAAATGCAAGAAACCTTACGCCAGATTACTGAGCAGTTTGCCAATTTAGTTTGGGGAGTCCCCCTGGTACTTTTACTTGTGGGCTCAGGGATCCTCTTTACCGTCTACTTTGGTTTTCCTCAATTAAGATATTTCAAGCACGCGATCGAAATCATCATGGGTAAATATGATGATCCAAAAGAGAAAGGCGAAATCTCACACTTTCAAGCCTTGTGTGCCGCTCTTTCGGCAACTGTCGGACTGGGTAATATTGCTGGTGTGGCCGTCGCCATTTCTCTCGGTGGGCCAGGTGCTGTTTTTTGGTTGTGGGTGGCAGGCTTCATCGGCATGTGCACAAAATTCACAGAAGTTTGTTTGGCGCTCAAATATCGTGACGTGACTGAAAAAGGCACTGTTCATGGTGGGCCCATGTTTGTGATCAAGAATGCTCTTCCAAAATCATTTTTTCCAGTCGCCTGGATTTATGCTTTGTTTGTCATGCTTTCATCATTTGGTGCAGGAAATATGTTCCAATCCAATCAGATGGCCGCAGTCATTAAAACGTCTGTGGGAATCCCTGAATGGGCCTCTGGAATTATCTTTTGTATTGGTGCTGCTCTTATCCTAATTGGAGGGATTAAGCGTATTGGGCAAGTGACAGAAAAAATGGTTCCTGCCATGGTTGGCCTTTATCTTTTTGGAGCGATCTGGATTCTTATCGCTCGTTATGAATTTATTCCAGGTATGTTTATGCAAATTTTCTCAGGTGCCTTTGCTGGTACGGCCGCCGTTGGTGGTTTTGCTGGTGCAGCTGTTAAAGATGTTGTGATCATGGGAATTCGTCGCGCGACGTTTTCTAACGAAGCTGGCATGGGTTCAGCGGCAATGGCCCACTCAGCGGCTAAATCAACTCCCGTTCAAGAAGGGATCGTTGCACTTCTGGAGCCATTCATTGATACCATTGTGGTTTGTACCATCACAGCGATTGCGCTTCTTCTCTCTGGAGCATGGAGTGCTGAAGGAGTCACGGCCGGATCAGAAATGACTGCTCATGCTTTTGAATCTGTTATGGGCCCGGCCGGACGTTGGATCGTGACTGCCACTGTCACTTTGTTTGCTTTCTCAACGATCATTTCGTGGGAATATTACGGCGAGCAGGGCTGTACGTTCATTTTTGGTCAGAAATATATTCCAGTCTATCGCTGGATCTTTATTGTCTTTATTTTTGTAGGTGCCATTACTCACCTAGATATTGTGTTAAATATTTCTGATGCCGTTTACGGACTGTTGGCAATTCCTAACATGATGGCCTGCTATCTTCTATTACCAAAAGTAAAAGCGATGCTGAACGAGTATGCTGCGAAGAGAAAATCGGGAGAAATTAGGGCTTTCAAATAGTTAACTACCACAAAAGGCCCTCTTTTGAGGGCCTTTTTGTTTTCATCCGACAAGTTTAGTCGTATAAAAGTCTCCTAATCATTTGGAGACTTCATCATGCTAAAACTCTTTGTAAAAAAAGACATCGGCCTACTTGTTAAAGAGGCCAACGATCCAAACATTGAAGGTGAACATGGAGGCGGTGGGTTCCAGCGCCATCTGACAGCTTTCAGTATTACTATGCTGGGCATGGGCGCCATTATCGGTGCAGGGATTTTTTCCCTCACAGGTGTAGCGGCTGCCAACTACGCAGGCCCGGCGATTATCTATAGTTTTCTCATCGGAGGAGTGCTCTGTGCCTTTGCTGGCCTTTGCTACGCTGAAATGGCGGCCATGGTTCCCGTTTCTGGCTCGGCCTATGCTTATTCTTATGCCACTCTAGGCGAACTTATTGCTTGGATTATTGGTTGGGATCTTATTCTTGAATACGCCTTCGGAGCTGTCACTGTAACTGCTTCTTGGTCTGGATACTTTGTCTCGCTTCTGACAAAAACTTTTGGGATTCATTTCTCTGACTCCATGATGCTTTTAACTAAGGGCCCTTGGGAGTATGTCACACTTGCTGACGGCTCTCAGGTCACTGGTCTTTGGAATCTTCCGGCGTCATTCATTGCCCTGGTTGTTTCCATGGTGCTTTTTAGAGGAATTAAAGAAAGTACGACTGTGAACAATATCGTGGTGGTGGTGAAAGTGGCGATTATTCTCGCTTTCATTGCTCTCGGTTGGGGCGTCATCGATTCTGCCAACTGGATTGCAAATTCTACTGTCTCTGGTTTTGCTTCACTTGTACCTGCTGAAGGGCTTTCAATGCGAAATGGAGCTGAGATCATGAGCTACGGCTGGAATGGTGTTCTCACGGGAGCTGGTGTGGTGTTCTTTGCTTACATCGGTTTTGATGCACTTTCGACGACCGCTCAAGAGGCCAAG
>CANFNX010000177.1 GCA_947448495.1 Bacteriovoracaceae bacterium
CAAGCAACAGCGACTACTCCTGCAGTTGCACCAGCCCCAGTCACTACGACTCCAGCGACAGCACCAAAAGCTGAAGCCAAAAAATAATTTCACCACACACTAAAATCGAGCAAGGGATGAGGCTACTCATCCCTTTTTTTTTACCATGAAAAAGATCTTCACACTTCTTTGCCTAACAATCCTATTCTCTTTTACGAATCGTGAGACGACCCGTTTAGAAACAATCGTTAAAATTAATTCAGGAAGCGCCAACGTAAATGGTGTTAAACAAGTTCTAGAAACTGTGAAACCATGGTTTGAAGAGCTTCATTTTAAAGTCTCATTCATCGCAAATCCGATAAGTGATTCGACCTCAGCGCCTTTATTTGTAGCAGAACGGGCCGGAGAGAAATCGGAATTCATCACATTTATCATGCATGCGGATACTGTTTTCGAGCCCTCCTCTCCCTTCCAAAACTTAAAAGTCACTGGTGACGTCATCAATGGGCCAGGTGTCATGGACGATAAGGGCGGCATTGTGATGATGGCCAGAGCACTTGAGATGCTACTTTCTGAAAAGCCATCGTATAAATACTCACTCCGCATAATCATTTCTCCTAATGAAGAAGTTGGTTCACCAGGATTTGGAAAAATTTTTCAAGAATTCTCTCAAAAATCATGGCTCATTTTAGGACTAGAGCCGGCCTACGATGATGGTGGGATTGTTGAAGGACGAAAAGGCAATATCTGGTACCACATCAAGGTCCAAGGCAAAGAGGCGCACGCAGGACGAGATCACAAGTCAGGAATCAACGCATGTTTTATACTCGCTCAGAAAATTATCCAACTTCAAAAGCTAACAGATTATAAAAAAAATCTCACGATCTCCATCGGACACATAGAAGGAGGCCAAGATAAATTCAATATCGTTTGCGGTAGTGCGGAAGCCAAAATCGATGTCAGAGTTCCGAGCTTAAAAATCAGACAAGAGACAATGATGAGAATCAATCATCTCCTCAAGCATCCTCAAGTGTCCTACACACTCGTTGATGAAACGCCTCCATTTGGCCCCAACCAAGCTTCACGAAAGATGCTTAAAAATTATCTACAATTAATTCAATCCATCGACGGAACCGAACAAAAATCCCATTTTTCTGGCGGCGTGGGTGATACCAATCAATTTAGTCGTGAAGGAATTGTGATTATGGATGGCCTAGGTCCAGTGGGTGGTGGAGCTCATACAGAGCAAGAATTTTTAAAACTCAGCTCCATCGAAACAAGAGCAAAAATACTCTCCATTTTTTTAAAATCGCTCTAATTATTTTCTTCTTTTGGAATCTACGACCTTAATCTTTCCAAAGTCTAATTCTTCTTCAAAATGCTTAATTTCTTCGAGAGGAAGTTTGGCATAGGAGAGAGTGGGGTCAAAACTATCTGACAAACGAAGGTCACGAACTGAATCTGATCTGACATACCGAACATGCTGATCAAAGACATCAAAAATATCTGGGTCTAGTTTAGTCGCCCGAAATTTTCTCATTGTGTTCATCGCCTCAGCAACGGGAAGAACATCCGAGTACGCACGCTTAGTGGTAATAGCATCAAAGAAATCAGCGATCGTGCATACTCTAGCGAGCAAATGAATCTCTTCTTTCCCTTTAAGTTTCGCCGGATAACCTGTTCCATTGAAGTTTTCATGGTGTTCATGGACCACTCGAGCGACGATTTTTAAATCAACCTCGTCATCGACTTGGCAATGTCCATTCAACAGAAGGTCTAGTCCAAAATCTGGATGTTTTTTAATTTCTGCATACTCTTCATCAGAAAGAGAGTCCGGTTTATTGAGTATCAACGTCGAAATTTTCACCTTACCCAGATCGTGAAGAAGACCACCAAGCCCAGCATGAATCAGTTCACGACGCTTGGCCTTTGGGTTAAGGGCCTTATAGATAGTGATACAGTACATCGAGACATTGATGGAGTGATCGAAAGTATAAAAATCATGAAAACTTAAATTCCCAATGAGCTTACGTAAACCATCAATACTTTGCTGGTCTAGGACGTCTACCATCGCCCCAACCACTTCTTTGCAACCTTCAATATTTTGCGAAAGATAATCGGTTGAAAAATCTTTATTCATTTCAAAAATATTATGCAAATAATCCAAGGCTGCATTTTTTATGACAGTGGTTTTTTTAACATCATCGGCTTCGGATTTGACTAAGTATTTGAGGTATAATTTTCTCTGATCTTCAGACACATACAGTTGGTAATATTTTTGCTGAAACGATTCAATATCCTCTTTATGTAAAATGCCCCCCGCTGGAAAGATTCGAACAAACTTTTCTTTCTCTTTAAGACTGGAAGCATTCACATACAAGTCATGAGTCAGTGGAACATCCACCTGAATAAGGTCGTGCCTGACCGAAAAAAAACTCCGTTTTTCTTCCATAGATTTCAATTATAACACGAACGAGGAACTTTAGGATAAGGGGTCAAAATTGCAAAAAAAAAGCCCACCGAAGTGGGCCCTAAGGAATTGACTAGAATGGGATATCATCAGCAGCAAAACTTGAATCATTCGAAATTTGATATTCCTGATTCATGTTCTCAGTAGCTGGTGTTTGATTATAAGTTTTATCAACGTTGGTGTTGTTGTTAGCAGTTGCACCGCCAATGAACTGAACTGTGTTGGCCAAAATTTCAGTTGTGTAACGTTTCGATCCATCTTTATCGTCCCAAGAACGAGTTTGAAGACGGCCTTCGACGAAAGCTTGACGACCCTTGGCCAAGTATTGATTACAAAGTTCAGCAAGTTTTCCCCAAACCACAATTCTGTGCCATTCAGTTTTTTCTTGTTTTTGACCTTGTTTATCAGTCCAAGACTCAGTTGTGGCCATGGAGAAGTTGCACACCGGTGCTCCACCTGGAGTGTATTTCAACTCAGGATCTTGTCCAAGACGGCCCAATAAAATAACTTTGTTTACGCTCATAAATGCTCCTTCGCATGGGAGATACAGGAAATAGTTATGTACTCTATTCCACTTTCATACCTCAGGTTGAAATTCGAAGAAAAGACTTTTTTCTTTTCTTTGCTAACCTTTACCCATGAAAATAAATCGCCATTTTTATAACGAGCTAAACACTAGATTTTAAATAAGACGTAATGCGGATCAGAAATTTTACTGGCGGGTAGAAGAAAACATTTCTTCTTGGGCCTTGGCCCTCATCAGGATAGGGCTCTCCGGATTTTGTTTAAGGAATTCTTCAACTTTTCGGCGAGCAAGTTTCACGTCTTTTTTATACCAAGTAGGATCGAAGCCACAGTATGGGCACTTCAGATCCTTTCGATAAAGTGATTTGTGAATACTTTCAAAAATGGCCCAAATGAGTGGAAGAGCGAACAGCCCCTTCCAAGCAAACCACTGAGAGGTGGCCGCCGTAAGAACAAAACCGAGTGTGAGAATTTGAAGATATTGCCTTTGCTGCAATCTTCGAGAATAGCGAATCACTCGCGGAGATCGGCAAAGAGCGCAGAAGCACTCTGTTTTGGACGATTTCTTTTTCGCAGTCAAATTCATACAGCGTTCTCCTCTTTCTATTTAATCACAGATTCTTCATCCTCCTGACCATGCAACTTTTGCCGCTACACCGTTTTTTCACATTTAGACGCGCCTCTAGGCATCCTTCGATGCCTAGGGTTGTGAAAATAAAGGTGGGATAAAACAAGGTGGGTTGCTAGGAGAGGTTTACCGAGTTCAGCTAACGTACAGACTCCAAAGATCGGTACCCTTTGGATTGCTTTACACCTCGCAAACGCCGTACCAAAATAGGGTGACGTAATATTCATCACTTTACTTGATTAAAAATGGCGCTAGTAGCAAAACGCAACCAGTTCATGGCCCCGAAGCTTTCTGAGAAGGGTCAGATTAGTATCTTTTTTTCCGCCTCTCTCGTGGTGTTCATTTCTATTATTGCCTTTGTTATTAATGTGGGTCTTTTTGTTAAGGCAAAGATCAATCTGCAAAATGCCACGGATGCTGCTGCTTG
>CANFNX010000178.1 GCA_947448495.1 Bacteriovoracaceae bacterium
AAGAGCTATATCGATTATTATAATTATGATCGTCCCCAGTGGAGCCTAAAAAGAAAAACCCCCGCCGAAGCGAGGGTTGAATTAGGTCTCGTTTATTAACTTGTCCGATTTAAAGGGCTCAGATCATTGTGGGCCCTTTTTTTATTCTATGTAATCTGAATTTTTGAAAAATTGGACGTCAGGATTTTTTTCCATCGCGAGTTTTAAGTCCCATTCTGTTCTTACTGCAAAACAAAGTCTCTTTTCCTTGTCTTCCATAATGACTGACGAGTAGTCCTGAGCAAATTTTTCTTCCATCTTCTTATCAGGAAACTTGAGCCATCTTACGCCGGCCCAAGACACGGGCTCGTAAGTGGCTTCAACCGAGTATTCATCTTCTAAGCGAAATTTAACGACTTCAAATTGTAGAGCTCCAACGGCCCCAAGCATCTTCTCGTTTGTATGGCGACGGATAAAAAGCTGAGTGGCACCTTCTTCGGAGAGTTGGGAGAGACCTTTTTCTAGATGCTTGGCTTTCATGGGATCTTTAGCAGTGACTCTCATAAAAAGCTCAGGAGAGAAACTTGGGATTCCTGTATAGCGTATCATCTTCTTACCCATGCTAAAGGTGTCACCAATTTGATATTTCCCCGTATCATAGAGACCAATGATATCTCCGGCGAGCGCCTCTTCAGCAATATCCCTGTCTCGCGCTTGGAAGATAAGGGGAGTGGCAATTCTGATCTCTTTACCAGAGCGAATATGAAAGATTTTATCATTTCGATTGAATTTTCCTGAGCAGACTCTCATAAACGAAATTCGATCTCTATGCTTAGGATCCATATTCGCCTGAATTTTGAATATGAAGCCAGTGAATTCTGGATCAGTCGGATCAATAGTCACTTTGGCCGCATTTGAATCATAAGGGGCCAGCACGGCATCTCTTGGCTTTGGCGTAGGAGCAATTTCTGTAATGAGGTCAAGAGTCTCCTTAACACCAAAGTTTTTGAGGGCGGAACCAAAAAAAACAGGTGTTTGAATTCCTGCTTGATATTCTTCCATGGAGAAGGCCGGAATCAGAGTCTCTACCATCTCTAACTCTTCTTTAAGCTTTTCTGTCAGAGCTTCACCAATTGCCAATTTTAGTGAAGGATCTTCCAGATTAGTAGCATCAACATATGAAGGAGAAAATGGGTCTTTTGAATCTTTGAAACTCAAGATTTGCTTGGTCTTAAAATCATACACGCCTTTGAAATCCACCCCATTACCAACAGGCCACGTCATAGGAATACATTGAATTTTTAAAATACTTTCAATGTTATCTAGTAGGGCAAAGGGGTCCATCGCCTCACGATCAAATTTGTTCATAAAAGTGACAATCGGAGTATCCCGCATACGGCAAACTTCCATCAATTTGATGGTTTGCGCCTCCACACCTTTAGCAGAGTCAATCATCATGAGTACTGATTCAACTGCAGTGAGTGTTCGATAGGTATCCTCTGAAAAGTCTTTGTGGCCTGGAGTATCTAAAAGGTGCAGAGCACGATCATTATATTCAAAACTCATGACTGAAGAAGTAATAGAGATTCCACGTTGTTTCTCAAGTTCCATCCAATCCGATTTGGCGTAGTCACCGGTTTTAGACTTAACCATACCTGCCTCACGTACAACACCACCAAACCATAAGAGTTTTTCAGTCATGGTGGTTTTACCGGCATCGGGGTGGGAAATAATAGCGAAGGTACATCTTGGTTTAAATGTCATGACATCCAGATCCTTTAAGTTTTATGTAATCTTTTCTATCAAGACTAACATCATATGTCAGTAACCATTGCAAAGAACTGGTCCCAAAATTCAAGCGATTAGAGATATTAGAGAGAATAGGTAGAGCAACATTAAGGGCAAATTCATGTTCTTATTTTGCTGCTTTTGCTTAGAATAAGGCCTATGACGAGCTACCTTGTGGCCTTAAAAATTGTTCCTATTATTGTTGCCCTCCTGCAATATTTTATGTTGGGTCTATCATCGAAACCTCAACCTTCAAAAATGATCATACATCAAAGGGACTTTTGGGGGTCTTTAACCTTGATGGGAGGATTATTTCTTTTTTACGACTATGGCACAGATGGATATAAATTGATTTCGCTTCTGGCCTGGCCATGGTTTTTAAGAACAATAACCCTCTTATATGAAGATTTATCCCGTAAAGTCATAAAAGCAAAAGATCAAATATTTTCACTTGAAATATTTGGGGGAGTGCTCTCGGTCGTAGGTTATTTCTTTTTCAAGAATCCTTTGATCTATCTCCTCCCATTTTTGCTCTGTATGGCGTTTTACTCACAGTCTTTTATAAGAGAAGTATTAAAGGGGCTACTGAGCGAAAAGCAATCCATTCCATTTTCATTTTCTTCGGTACTTATTATCCTTTGCATCCTAGAGCGTTTTATTTATCCATTTGTGATGGGTTCAAATTTTAGTTTATCCTTTTATCCATTGATTTCCGTACTCATCATTTCGGGACTCGCCTTTGGAGTTCAGTTAAGTTCCAACGAATCTAATGCTAAAGAATTCGAGAGTGATTTCAACTTTCTTCTGAATGAAAAGAGTAGGCTGCTTATGGAGCAGTCAAAGTATGCTGAACTAGGCATGATGGTCGCGGGAATCACCCATGAGATCAATAATCCGCTCATGGTTATCCAGGCGAGAACGACTCAGCTGCTGAGGATACATAAGGATTCTAACAGGCTTAAAGAAGTCTCTGATGGGCTTGAACAAATACTTTATACGACTGAAAGAATCGGTCGAACGATACAAGGCATTCGTGAGTTTGTAAGACCGGAGAAGAAAAACGAATTAGAGAAAATTAACTTAAAAGTGATTATGGACGATGTGTATAGCTTTTGTGGTCAGAGATTTACGAATCATGGAATTAATTTACGTGCTTATGATTTGGATCGCTATTCATTGGTGGTGAACAAAATTCAAATTGAGCAAGTGATTCTCAATCTATTAAATAATTCATTTGATGCAATTGAATATTTACCTGAGAAATGGATCGAGTTAAGTGCAAAAGAATCAACTGATTCTATTCAAATTATGATTAAAGACTCTGGTGGCGGAATTAAAGATGAGGTCGCTCTGAGGATGATGGATCCATTTTATACAACAAAACCTCCCGGAAAAGGGACTGGTATTGGTCTCTCATTATCCAAAGGACTTGTTGAAAGTCACGGGGGGCGATTAGTTTATCTTAAGCAAGAACCTCATACGACATTCATGATTGAGTTACCCAAAAATCCCATGCAATTAATAAAAGACACAAATCAAGTTCATTTACATTAAAGTGTAAAACTCCATGCAGGAGTTTTACACTTTCTCAGCTTGGTGAGCTTTCAGAATCATTTCGCACAAATCCGACGGTGTAGAATTTCTTAAACGTTTTGCATCAACTCTATCATCAATAATGCTTGGAAGATGTGACGTGATTCTTTCAGATAGCTGAGGGTTTTTGTTGGCGTTGACTTCATCAACTCTATCAATTGGAGTGAAGTGCGGAACAGTTTGTAATATCTCTGGGTGCTTAGAAATTAAATCAAAAATTGTTTTAACAACATCGCAAAACTGATCTAGCTCTTTTTTACCATAGGTTTCTGTTGGCTCTATCATTAGCCCAAATTGTTCAGGGAAGGCGACTGTGGGCGCATGAAAACCAAAATCTAGAAAAAGTTTACCGATCCTTGCAATAGTATTGGCCTTCGGTGTTCCTGAACTCTCAATCAATTTAAACGTTTCAGGTGATAGAGTCAGGATGAACTCATGCATACGAGGAGTTTCAGCGGCTCCTAGTGGTAAAAGAGGGTATGTTGTTTGAAGTTTCGCTTGTAAGTATCTTGCCGATAGTACAGCGACTTGGCTCATTTTACGAATCCCGTCCGCGCCAAGAGCTTTAATATAGGTGTAAGCACGAATTTTGTGAGCAAAATTACCAAAGTGTCT
>CANFNX010000179.1 GCA_947448495.1 Bacteriovoracaceae bacterium
GACAGATTTCATTTTCATGGTGGATAAGACTTCCTATATGTTTGTTACTGGTCCGGATGTGATTAAAACTGTGACTCACGAAGAAGTCACAAAAGATGCTTTGGGTGGAGCTCACACTCATAATGAAAAGTCGGGTGTGGCCCATTTTCGTTGTGACGATGAAGATGATTGTTTTGAGCGCGTAAGAGAGCTCTTTGCTTTTATCCCTGCTTGTAATAAACAAAAGCACACATTAAAACTCACAACGGACTCTGTTAGTCGCGCGAATAATAAGCTCAAAAACTTTGTTCCTGATAATTCCAAAAAACCTTACGACATGCATGAGCTCATTCTTGAAGTGATTGATGATCAACACTTTCTAGAAGTTCACCAGGATTTTGCAAAAAACATCATTACTGGTTTTGCCTCTATTGGTGGAATTAAAGTTGGTATCGTAGGAAATCAGCCGGCGTTCCTTGCTGGCTGCCTTGATATCGATTCATCGGTCAAAGCTGCTCGCTTTGTGCGCTTCTGTGATGCTTTCAATATTCCCATCATCACATTAGTGGATGTGCCAGGATTTTTACCGGGAACGGTCCAAGAGTATGGTGGAATTATTCGTCATGGGGCAAAACTACTTTATGCTTACTCTGAAGCGACTGTTCCTCTTATTACGCTCATTACCCGTAAGGCCTATGGTGGAGCTTATGATGTGATGGCCTCAAAACACATTAAGGCCGACATTAATCTTGCTTATCCGACAGCTGAAATTGCCGTGATGGGAGCTGAAGGTGCCGTTAATATCATTTTCAGAAATGATCTGGCCAATAAAGCCAAGAACGTTGAAAACTACGAAAATAACTTTGCCAATCCATATCGAGCGGCTGAGCTTGGGTATTTGGATGAAATCATTAATCCTGAAATCACTCGTCAGCGCCTTTATCAATATCTAAAAGCTCTGGAGAACAAAAAAATTGCAACTCCAGATCGCAAACACGGGAATATTCCACTATGAAAGGTAAACGTGTCCTCATCATCAATCGTGGTGAGATCGCCATACGTGTGGCGAAGGCTTTAAATGAACTAGGTCTCGTTTCTGTAGGTGTATGGACCGATAATGAAACTGAACCACCACATCTTGAGTATTGCCAAGAATGGGTTCACCTCAGTGGCTCAAATAATAAAGAGACTTATCTCAATATTCCTAAAATCATGGAGCTTATTGAGAAATATAAAATTGATGGAGTTCACCCTGGTTATGGATTTCTTTCGGAGAACAGAGAGTTTTCTGAAGCTCTGGCAAAAAAAGGTGTGACCTTTATTGGCCCCAATCCGACTGCCGTTTACAAAATGGGAGCAAAAGATATCTCTAAGCAAATAGCTAAAGAGGCCGGTGTTCCCGTTGTGCCTGGATCTACAGGTGAAGTTCCGACAGTCGAAGAGGCGATTAAAATTGCAGGAGAAATCGGATACCCCATTCTTTTAAAAGCGGTTGCTGGTGGTGGAGGCAAAGGGATGCGCCCTTGCTACACCGAAGAAGATGTAAAAAATAATTTTGCAGCTGTTCAACGAGAAGCGCTTTCTGGTTTTGGTTATGCAGGTCTTCTGGTTGAAAAATATGTTTTGAATCCTCATCATATCGAAGTGCAAATTCTTGCTGATAAAAAAGGCAATGTGTACCACGTTTTTGAGCGCGAGTGTTCAGTTCAGCGACGTCACCAAAAAATTATCGAAGAAGCACCTTCTCCCTTTATTGGAACTGATGAGGCGACTCGTTTAGCGATTTGTGAATCAGCGGTTAAATGTGCTAAGGCGGTTAATTACGATTCGGCCGGAACTGTTGAATTCATCATGGGGGAAGATAAAAAGTTTTATTTCCTCGAGATGAATACGCGTATTCAGGTTGAACATCCGATTACCGAAGAGATCACTGGAGTCGATCTTGTCGCCAACATGATCAAGGCTGCCTTTGGTGAGCCATTGGATTTCAAATCTCAGGAAGATATTAGAATTCAAGGTCACGCTATTGAGCTACGTATCTGTGCTGAAGATCCAATTTCGATGCTTCCGGCACCTGGAAAAATTGTAGGATTTGAAACGACTTTCCCACAAGGTATTCGTTTTGATCACTGTATTTATCCGAAATTTACAATAACTCCAGATTTTGATCCGATGATCGGTAAGCTGATTGCGAAGGGGTTTAACCGTGAGGTTGCCCTCAGAAAAGTTCGCAACGCCGTGGATGGACTTATCATTGATGGTATTAAGACCAATATTGCCCTTCATAAAGTGATCTTAGATGAAGAGAATTTTAAGAAAGGTAAGTACTCTACTAATTATATTGGAACGGTAAAACCACAGGAAAAAGTTGCGGTCAAAGAAGAGATGAAGGCTTTCATGCTTAAAGTCGCGGCGATTGAGCTGAATCAGGTTGGAGGCAAAGTATGAGATACTACTTTATGAATCAAGACATGCAGGATTTTGCGCTTGATGTAGAGGTGAATCGTGATCAAACGATGACTTTTATTCATGAAGGGCATAAGACAAATTTGCATTTAAAAACTCTCGCAGGGAAAAACTATTATTCTTTTGATGGCATTGCCTGGAAAAAGCTTGCCGCCCTTGGAGTGAATGAGATCTTGGTTTCAAATTCCGAGATATATAAGGTTTATCGTGGCTTTAAACCTTCAGGCTTGAATAAGGGTGGGGCCGGTGCTTTGATCACTCAGATGCCTGGTAAGGTCGTAAAGATATTTAAACAAGAAGGGGAGAAGGTCGCCAAAGGTGAAACTGTTCTCATTCTTGAAGCGATGAAAATGGAAAATGAGATTAAGTCTGGGGCCGATGGTGTGGTTAAGGCCGTGAACATCAAAGAAGGTCAGGCGCTCGAAGCTGGCTTCCTCATGGTTGAAATTGAAGAATAAGTAGCTGAAATAAGGCGAGGCAAATTGTGCCCATCTTAAATGCTCTCCTTAGCTTGAAGTATGATAAAATAAGCTAAGGAGATCCTGTTGATGCAACCATCAGACTCTAGTAAAAAAATCATCCTCAATACCAACCTTCAATGTTTCTTTTTTGAAGGTCTCAATAATCTGAATAAAAAATCTCTTTGCCCCGTCCCGGAATCAGTCATCTTCTACTCCAGTGATGTGCTAGATAAGTTTGCGCTCTCTGAAGATTTTTTTGATATGAATGATGGGAAAGTGAGAGAAAAAATTCTTGGGATGAAATTGCTTGAAGCAACTCAAATGTCGCGAGAAGAGCAAAGAAAAATTTATAAAGAAGTTGCCGATATGTCGCTTCTTGTATGCGGATATTTTGCAGAGTCGACTCAAAATAAAATCGTTGATTCTCAATACTACTCACAGATCGGAAAGATGGCCTATTCACATTTGAATTCCATGACTCCTAGTTTTCTGGATATACCACGATTTTATATTATGCTCTCAACGTGCTTTGAAGCGATGACGACACTCATGTCAATATTTGCTAATCAAAATCGAAATCAGTCGGATCATAATTTGATTTTTAAAAAGGTCTTAAGAGATCAACCGGTTACTGAAAGAGAGCTTCTGGTGAGTGGTATATCTACCTCGCCCACCAGAAAAGTGTCTTAATTAAACTCTGCCGGCCTTAATAATATTCCAGTTTTTCTTAAAATAACTTTTCAGAAATTTTTGAAATTCGTTGTAGTCGGCATTGCGAATGTGATCATTGTTGAGATGAGAAAAATCTAATCCCAAGTTATGCAGAACCGGTATGGAATAAAATTGAGCGTAGTCTTCATTGGTTTGAATACTGAGGAGATTTTGACCATCCATCATGGTTTTAATACGCTCAAATTCTTCTCTCGAGAGTCCATTTTCACCAATTTCTTGAATGAGCTTAAGGATAGCTTCAATCGCTGCTTCTGTTTTATCATGGCCTGAGCCAATATAGATCGCCCAACAACCGGCTTCAAGTGCCGATACGTGAACAGGAGAAAC
>CANFNX010000180.1 GCA_947448495.1 Bacteriovoracaceae bacterium
GGCTTCAAATCGGGCATATGATTTTGATAAAAACCAACAAATAGATCAAATCAGGTTTGCCAATATCTCTAATATTGATCTTTTAAAAGGTTTTAATGTTCTTGAGAACAAAAATAAAAAAACGGAGCTATGGCAAGTTTATAAGGGTTTACCAGATATCCATCAAAGCATAGCTGTGGCAAATGAGCGAAGAGAAGTCGCTAGAAATATATTAGCAAACAATCCTGAACTTCATTACGTTTTTGAAATGGATGTTAATGGTGATCTTGTCTTTCTAGAGCCATATACAACTCAGGTCGGGATAACTAGTTTTAACTACGGATTTAGAGACTATCTCAAATTAGCAAAGCTTTATAAAAAGACTGTCATCTCTGAAGGGTATTTAAGTCATGATAAGGGGCGAACTCAAATCCTTACTGTTGCGAGCCCTATTTTTGATAAAGACGGAATTCTAAAGAGGGTATTTGCTGTTTCTATCTCTGCAAAGGCAATCAAAGAAAAAATATTTTTGGCATTAAAAGATACCATTGAGGGAATTGATGATGGTCATCTTATATTAGTCGATAGGCATGGGCATGGTATTGCCAGCTCTTCTGAAGGGTTTATTTATAGCCCAATGGTCAATAACAATATAGATGTAAGTGATGCCGGAAATTTAAGAGATTTTGGTCTATTGAAACAATTAAAATGGAAAGAGGATATTTTCGAAAAAGGTAACCTTTGGGAAAGAGAAACGAAATCTTGGGACATTAATTCTCTAAAAACTTTTTATACTGGCAATTTGAAAGTTTTACATTCTGATCAGATTGGCACACTCTATCCTATTTCAGTCTTAAACAATGAAAAGCTGTGGGGTATCATCGTTTCTACTTCAATGATAAAGATTGAATCCAGAATAATGTCTGTTCTCATGAGTGCTTTACTCATCTGGGCCATTCTAGCCGTCGTGATCCTTTCTGTGACAATAAGACTTATGATTAGAAATGATAAGCTTGAACGCAAGCATGTTGAAGATCAAAAAGAAATTGAGGCAATGAACGCGCAAATTGCACATGATATCAGATCTCCAGCTTCAGTTCTGAAAAGAATTGTAGAAAAAGAAATTATAACTCGTGAAGACCAACAGCAGATGTTTTCCTTGGCCAAAAGAATAACAGATATTTCAAACGAGATTCTTGGGCTTAAGTCGAATTTTGCTAAGGATCAGTCAGACTGTCTTTCTGAAACAGTTCAAATGATTATTGATGAAAAAAGAATCCTCTTTGCTCGTTTTAAAGATGTTAAGTTTGATGTGTCTTCTAACCTACATACTGGATTGAGATCTATTATTTCAAGTACTGATCTTGCAAGGGTATTATCAAATTTATTAAATAACGCCTTCGAATCACTTGTTGATTATGAAGGGACAATCAAGTTGGATGTATATTTAAGTGCAGGAAGCCTCATGTTCTCGTTAAAGGATACTGGCGTTGGAATTCCCGATGAGGTATTAAAAACGATTGAATTAGGGGTCTCTACTAAAAGAACGGGCAGTGGTCTTGGTTTGTATTCATCTCGAAAAAAGATAATTGA
Organism: Bacteriovoracaceae bacterium; assembly: GCA_947448495.1. Lineage (GTDB taxonomy): Bacteria > Bdellovibrionota > Bacteriovoracia > Bacteriovoracales > Bacteriovoracaceae > Peredibacter. The sequence continues at coordinate 1,573 of CANFNX010000180.1, forward strand.
ATCTGGTGGCTCATTTGAGATTCAATCGAAGGTAGGAATAGGAACTCAAATTTATTTAAGTCTTCCGCTTATTCATCCAGAATTTAAAACAATTAAAACAGTCCTTTTGGATGATGATAAATTTATTCGACTAAATTGGGATTCAGCATTTAGAAAGGAAAATCTCTCTCTTGATACTTTTGCAACCCCCAAAGAGCTTTTGGGAAGATTGAGCTTTTATGATGAGAATACTGTCTTCATCCTTGATACATGCGGGTTTGGATCCGATTTTCATGAATTACTGGAAGCAGTGAAAAAGCATCAGTGCTACAAGTATTACATTTTCTCTGGATACCAAAAAGAGAAATTCGGTAAGCTAGATATTCCCTTGGAAAATGTTTTGCCCAAAGACTATGACTTAATATCGGTTCCAAAAAATCTTTTTTCTTAATAGATTCAAATAACCCAAAGTTGACCAATGCCTTACCTATTATCACCCTTAATTAAAATTAATTCTCCTGGGATGTGGTCTGAGGGCCCAGCGTATGAGAAACAGAGAATTTATTCTATTGAGGCTGGTAAGATGCCACCAGTGAATTATGATCGCCACATCATTGGCGCTCATAGCCTGACTCACTTAGAAACACCCGCACACACCATAAGAGACGGGAGAAAGTTGGGGGATTACTTGAAACAGGATCTAGGACGATTCTTTGGGATAACTTATGTATTGAAAATTCCCGGGAATTGGTATGAGGACAAAGGAAATGGCGTTTACCATTGGGTGGTTTCTAAAGAAGAGATAATAGATGGATTAAAAAGATTAAGACTTAAAGATATTCCAAATAAATTATTAATAACCACTGAGTCTTACCCTCAAAACCAAGAAGGGTATCATGATCCCAATTACGTTTTAACTTTATCTCAAGAAGCAGCAGACTTATTGATTTCCAATCCTGAATTCCATTTATATGGCACTTCTTGGAAATCCTCAGATTATAATCCCGGAAAACCTGAAAGGCCTATCCATAACACAATTTTTAAGTCCGCTCTCATCTTGGAAAATTTATGTTTGTTAGAAGTTCCAGAGGGCGAATATTTTATGACGGTATTCCCATTACTGCTTGAAGATGCTTCAGAGTCTCCGGTAACTCCTGTTTTGTTCACTCGAGAAGAGCTTTGGGGGGCAATTTCCTAACCGTCAAAAAGGTACGTGACACCTTTCTGCCTCTTGCTCCCTAATTCAACCCCTTCGCCTCAAAAGCGTTATGAAGAGTATTCACTCCTGCCCTGACTCCAAGACATTTTTCTTTGCAGGACTCGATAAGGGCATTGGTTAGATCATTGGCAATATCTGAGTTTTCATTCAAAACGAAATGAGTTTGGAAAACGAGATCATCATAGTTCGCAAGAGCTTCTTGATCTTTTCTGGTACGCTTCTCATTTGCCTTATCAAACTCTAGTTTTCCTTTCCAGAGAAGACTTAAAGTAAAATCGGAAGTCGCATTCCATGATCCTTCGAGATAAGGATGATAATAAGATTTATTCAATATATCTTTAGATTGGTTACTCGAAATTTTGTTCATTTTTTGATACATGTGGCGGCGGTTCGCAATTCGAGCAGCAAAGTAATCGGCCATCCCCTCGATCACTGGAACCGAATGAACCGTTTTCATCGTATCTGACATCGCGATATGGGCAAACTCGTGATAAATGATTTCTGGGACGAGAGCGGTTTCGATAAAATAGTATTTATCCATAAACCAGTGATCCATGTACTTCGTAACACTCACCAAACCATATACGACTGCAATTGGCCCAAGACTTTTGATGGCCAAATCAAGAAGAGAGCTGCCATTCAACGTTTGATATTTGAGCATGCTCGCCGTTGTGTAGATCATTCGATTTTTGTTATAGGCAATGATTGGATCTTTAACGACCTTTAAACTTTCATGAATTGGATTGGTTCCATCTGACTCGACCAGATCTCTCGTTTCCAACTTCTTCATTGGACTGAACCAGATTTCCTTGTTCCATTTAAGTTGTTCTTTTGCAAAGCTTGGGGTTTGTCCACCTGGGATAGACCAAGCATTATTGAAATTCTTTTCTTGCTCGTCATTTTTAAAGTGTCGAGTACTCGAGTAGGCATTCGTGATATCAAGCCTGATAATGAGTTGTGGTAATTGTGAAACGAATGCTGATTTTACCTCGTTAATCCAGAAGTTCCTTGCGATCGTCAGATGGTAATAAACATTGGCAGCTTTCTTTAGTAATTCCTTGTCCTTGTGATTAAACGGAATGGCCTCTGAATCTTTGGCATTCACAATTTTAAAGTATTTTCCATCAAAACGATCGTTGCAATAGAGATCCTCAAGCTGGCGAGAGACAA
>CANFNX010000181.1 GCA_947448495.1 Bacteriovoracaceae bacterium
CCCTATATTGCTGCCGCGGGAGAGTTAAAATCGAAACCTGCTCAGCACTCAGTCAAAGAACTGCGCGGGATTGGTCTGTTTCCACAAATTATTATTTGTCGTGCAGACCGCGAGATCGATACATCGATCCTCGAGAAAATTTCACTTTTCTGTAACGTTCCTAAACAGAACGTTTTTCAATCCATTGATTTAGATCTCATTTATAAAGTGCCTCGCTCGTTTCATGAGCAAGGCCTGGATAAGCGTATTACTGAGCTGTTGGGCATGTGGGCGATCGAGCCCAAGATGGATGAAATTAATAAAGTTATCTACAACGCTGAAAATCCACTCAAAACTGTGAACATCGGAGTGGTGGGAAAATACACGGAGCTCATTGAATCCTATAAATCTCTGGATGAGGCCCTTAGACATGCGGCCATAACCAATCAAGTGAAGCTCAATCTCACTTATATTGATGCTGAAGATTTAGAGAAAGGATCGAACTCTGATCTTTTAAAACAGGTGGACGGTATTTTAGTTCCTGGTGGCTTTGGGTCTCGAGGAACTGAGGGGAAAATCAAGGCGATTCAATTTGCTCGTGAAAATAATAAACCATTCTTTGGAATCTGCTTAGGGTTGCAGCTCGCGATGATTGAATTCGCAAGAAATGTCGTAGGGATTAAAGATGCCACATCCATGGAGTTTACTGATAAGGGCTCGATGGTGGTTCACTATATGAATGGGCAAAGTAAGGATGGTGCCAAGGGTGGCAGTATGAGACTTGGGGCCTATGATTGTGAGCTTCAAGAAGGCACTCTGGCCTATAAGGTTTATGGAAAAAAAGTGATCTCTGAGAGACACCGTCATAGACTGGAAGTGAATAATGAATATCTTTCAAAAATTACGGAGCAAGGACTGATCGTCTCAGGACTTAATCCTAAGCTTAACCTCGTGGAAGTGATTGAGATTAAGAATCATCCCTTCTTTATTGCCTGTCAGTATCACCCTGAATTTAAATCAAGACCATTTACTCCGCACCCGCTCTTCGCTTCATTTGTGAAGGCCAGCGGAAAACTTTAAAGGATAATTATGAAAAAGATGGATTTTTATATCGGCCCTTGCGTCATTGAAAGTGCTGATCTTGCCAAGCAAATTGCTGAAACCTTAGTCAAAGAGCTTGAGCCATTTAAAAATGAAATCAATCTGCATTTCAAGGGAAGCTATGATAAGGCAAACCGTTCATCTTTTACTTCCTATCGTGGGCCGGGCATTGATGAAGGACTAAAAATTCTAGAAAACATCAATCAGCAGTTTGGTCTACCGACACTGACGGATTTCCATACACCTGAGCAGGCCGAAGTTGTCGCGAAATCAGTCAGCGTTCTGCAGGTGCCCGCTTTTCTCTGTCGTCAGACGGATATGATTTTTGCTGGGGCCGAAGCTTGTAAGAAGTATGATCGTGAATTGAAAGTAAAAAAAGGTCAGTTCCTTTCGCCAGAGGAAACCAAAAATATCGTCGATAAAGCGTCTCACTTTTTACCAAAAGAAAAAATTCTTCTCACAGAGCGTGGGTCTTCTTTTGGTTACAATAACCTTGTTGTGGATATGGCCTCATTCCAGATCATGAAATCTTTTGGTGTAAGAGCGATCCATGATGCCACTCACTGCGTGCAACGCCCGGGAGGACTAGGGACAGCAACGGGAGGAAAGCGTGAGCAGATTCTGGTGCTCGCGAAAGCAGCTGTTGCCGCAGGAGCTGATGGTATATTTATGGAGTGTCACCCGAATCCAGAGAAGGCCCTTTCAGATGCCGCGACCGCCTTGCCTTTAGCTCAAGTCAAAACGATTGTAGAAAATCTTTTAAAAATTAGAAGAGCGGTAGCAGAATGAATTTAAAAAACGTTGCGAAGAAATTTGAAGATAAACTTAAGAAGATCAAGGTTGTGGCTTTTGATCTCGATGGCATTCTGACCAGCTCACATGTCTGGTGGGCCAGCGAAGAAGTCGGTTTTAACCGTAGTTTTTGTATTTATGATGGCTATGGCATGAAGCTTCTTATGAAGGCGGGAATCAAAGTGGGAGTGATCACTGGTGGAAATAGTGTTTCCGTCACCAAAAGGGTGGATCAACTTGGACTCGATTATTGTTATGCAGGTAATGAAGATAAGCGCTCTGCTTTTTTAGACTTGATGAAGCGTTACGAAGTCCAAGCGGATGAAATCCTCTATATGGGTGATGAACTCTTTGATATTCCCCTGCTTAAGAAGGCGGGATTCTCTGCAACGGTTCCTAATTGCTGTGATGAAGTTAAAGAGATTGTGGATTATGTCACGACTAGAACCAGTGGCATGGGCTGTGCTCGCGAGGTGATTGATCTCGTACGCTACGCTCAAGGAATTATCCCGGAACAAGAGGCGTTTTAATGCTTGGAAAAAAACTTTATAAAACATCCATGTTGAATCTCTTTCGAATGGGGATTTTAATCCTTGTCATTTTTTTCTTTAATGATTTTTATCTGGATACTTTTACGTACGATAAATTTCAGGCAGGTGGTCGTTTTAAAATTCTGGATGTCATCGAATATCATTATCGTTACCCGTATGAGTTCATAACCTTCTTTTCCATGGTGCTGATACCCTCATTCTATTTTGGAATTATTCGTGGCGTGAGATTTTATGAAAAGGGCTTTGTTTATAACCGTGGTCTGCCATTTTTTAATCGATCTGTTTCTTACAGTGATGTTAAAACCTACAAATTACTTCATCCCAAAAAAGCCATTTCCATTCATACCAAAACTGGAGACGTCTACCTTATTGCGGATAATACTGTTGAGAGGGTGATTGCGATCCTTGATCAACATAATATTCAGGGAGATCTTGCTCAAGATGATTACGTAAAGTTAATTACGAATTATAAGAAATTCCTCATGATGGTGATTGCTTTTACCATGTTTGTCTTTGTGATGAAGAGAATTGGATTATTTCACTAACGATTAGTCTTTGAGAAGCTTAAGGGCCATTGCACTGAATTGGTTTGATTGAGCAAGAACCGCCGAAGCGGCCATCAATTTACCTTCTGAACGAATTTTTTCAGAAGTTTCATACGCCATGTCTGCATCAAGTGATCTTGACATGGCCTCTGACACATTTTGATTATTTGTTTCTAAGTTATTCACGGCAGTTTGAATCTTATTCTGATAAGAACCAGCCTTTGCACGTTTCTCAGCGAGATTTTGAATAGCATCATCAATGTGTTTAATGTTAATTCTGGCCTCTTCCTGGTTCACAATTGATGAGTCGACAAGTCCAAGGCTGAATTCTGTAATCGTAAGATCGCTTCCGTTGATTTGAAGTTTCGAGTTACTATCGTTGTTGATACCAATCATGAACGATGATGATTTGCCTGTGCGATCTTGGAGAAGATCATTCGTCATAAAGCGAGAAGATCTTGCGATTCTTTCAATCTCTCTGCGAGTGTTCATATATTCATGATTTAAATTTCCACGGTCAGAATCTTGAAGTGTTCCGTTGGCCGCTTGTAATGAAAGTTCTTTTAAGCGACCAAGCATTGAACTGATTTCGTTCATCGCACCTTCTGCTGTTTGAAAGTGCGAGATAGCATCGTTAGCATTTCGGATGGCCTGATGTTGAGAGCGAAGAGTTGATTTTTGTTTGTTACCAATTGAGAGAGATGCAGCATCATCAGCTGCTGTGCGCACGCGTGTACCAGAGGACAATTTCCCCGAAGTACTCTCGATGTTTTTTGTGTGTTCACTCAATGCACGTTGTGCTGCAAGAGCGGACACGTTGGTGTTTATACGCATCAGCCAAACATAATTGTCGTCCTTGAAATAGTTATGCTCGTCATCTACCTTGACGACGAACGTCACTAACTTATCGGAATGATAAG
>CANFNX010000182.1 GCA_947448495.1 Bacteriovoracaceae bacterium
CCAGAGGCATTCACAGCACCCACAACAATTTTTTCGGGAATGGTGATATCATCTGACATATTGGCATTTCCAACAAAACTGCCAGCAGGAGCTGATTGACCTGTTGAGTGACAATTGGCATTTACATAAGTGTCAGTAAAACTATTTCCCGACGATTGAATATAGATAGCACCTTTTCCACTCCTGAGATTTTTGACCCCTGACCTGATAGCATAGAGAAGTTCAGAATCTTCTTCTGTGAATTCACATTGAGCGTAACCATAGGAATAGTTGAAGATATCAAAGTTACCATCGGTTTGATCAATCGAGCGGGCCAGCATCGAATCACTTGTGGTCGAGCTGGCGTAATCACTGATGAATTTAAAAGCAGCAAATTTTGCTTTCGGTGCGACCCCCCGGGAGCCAACACCATTCGAGCTCATCGCTGCAATCAGGCCAGCGACACCAGTGCCGTGACTATCTTCGGCTTCATTAGTGGTGTGAGACACAACTGGATCTGAGCCATGCCAGAGAGTTGAAGTGGCAATAACATAATTTCGGTGCTCTCCAGTGAGGGCATTTCCGAAAAGGTCTTCATGATTGATATCTGCACCTGAATCTGAAATCGCAATCCGGATGCCATTGCCGGTATAGCCTTGAGAGAAAGCATCTGTAATCGAAGAATCCTCTCCAGCAATACCACCCATTTCACTGTAGGCAGTTTGACCTGTATTGTTTAAATGCCAAGCCTCGGCAGCTAAGGGATCCGTGGTGCTCGTCGTGCCACCACTTGTGCCACTCGAGCTCCCCCCAGAGGTCCCACCAGAATCAGAAGCTGAATTTCCAGGCGCTAGGGCACCTGGATCTTTCACGCAAGAAGAAATAAGTGAGCCGAGTAATAGGGGTATGAGCAATGACTTCATCCTCTCTATTATCGGACTGTTTCGATCTAAGCTTTAATGGTTAAGCTGCTCCTTCAATGATATTGTGTTTTCGAGGTCTTACCACATAGACATCACAGGGGGAAAACTTCAACATTTTATCGGCAAAGGAACTTTGAAAGAGACCCTGAAAGCCATGCTTTCCGCGTGTGGAAACTACCAGCAGATCAGATTGCAAACTTTTAATGGTGGAGATCACTTCATCCTCCGGACTGAATTCTTTTTTTAGGTGAAAACCTATATCTCCCTTAAAATCTTTTGGGAGAATTTTTTTAGATTCATCCTTCATGTGTTGTTCAAGAGTGGGAATCATTTCTCGATAAGTTCTTTCATCCGGCATTTCTACTAAACCAAACTCCAAAGGGGTCACACTTTTTTTGACAACATGGATGAAGTCCACTTGATGAATTTCTGACCAGTCAAATTGCTCTCCCCAGGCGTGGAGAGCGTCTAAAAGCTTTTCTTCTAGAGGCAAGGCAATGGCAATTTTTTGTTGTGGCATAATCCACCTCCCGAAAAAGAATGGTGTCACTTTTTATTTCTCATGACGATGGACAAAGTCCCCCGCCGGTTTGGGGTAGTTTGGGACAAGTCCTTGAGAATTTTAACACAAGCACACATAGGATCGTTTATACGCTGGCACTCTGTTTGCTGCTTTAGTGTTGGATTGTAGTAAGGAGAGTGTTATGGCCAGAGTCATTAAAACCGGAAATATAGGACCAGCAGCGGCAGATGATAAGTCCTCTGTTCAACGAATTTGCACTGGCATTGGTATTTTATTTGTAGTCGCCGGTTGTTCGGGAGTTCTTTTTCCAGGTTTTTTAGGAATGCACCTGAGCTTAATGCATAACAGTCTGCATATCTTATCAGGGGTTTTTGCTATTTGGTTAGGTAACTCTCGCCCAAATCGAGCTTTCTTTGCTTGTCTATCTTTAGGAACTTTCTATGCCCTTATCGGGATTGGAGGTTTTCTGATGGGCTCTCCAGGTTATCCAACCTTAGGTAAGATGCAGGCCGATCAAAACCTTTTTAAAATTGTCCCTGAGGTTTTAGAGTTTGGAACGATGGACCATGTGGTTCATCTTGTCGTTGGGTGTTTTCTTCTCTACACGACTTACACTTTCAGAAATCAAGATAAAAAGTAAAGCTGAGGTAGATGTGGAGACATTATTTTTTGAAGGCTTTTTACTTCAGGCCAGTTTAATTTTTGCTTTGGGTGCCCAAAATTTATTCGTGATTGAGTCTGGTCTGAAAAAACAAAACCCTGTTCTTATAAGTCTAGTGTGCTTTTTTTGTGATTTAACTTTAATTATGATTGGGGTCTCGAGTGCGGGATATTTAGTTTCAACATTTTTGGAATTGAAAATAATCATTGGATTATTGAGTTCTCTTTTTCTCCTTTATTATGGATTAAAAAAAATTTTTGGGCCCATGTCTGAAAGTCCGATGACCAATGTTGATGAAATGAAAAAATCTCTCTGGCAAAGTCTTGTGCTGGCGATAACCTTCAGTTGGCTGAATCCTCATGCTTACTTGGATGCTTTTATTCTCATTGGAGGTTACGCTTCCAAATATCATCAGCTGTCTGATCGGTTGACTCTAGGTTGGGGAGCTGCTTGTTTTTCGTTAGTTTGGTTTTTGACCTTGATTTCTGCGAGCCATTTCTTCCGGCCTCTCCTAAGCCGTTCAAAATCGATGAAAATGATTTCTGTCCTCTCAGGAAGTTTATTAGTTTTTCTTTCCTTGAGGATGGGACAGGATCTCTATGCCTGGATGCAAGCCTCACCCTATCCCAAAATGTATGCTGAACTTCTTAAAACGATTTAAACGCTCTGAGCCCCATACCGCCTGGTATTGTGGAGGGGAGAACAAACCAAGAAGTTTCTCTCTTCTCTGGTGATTCATTTTTATTAGGGGATAACATTTTTACTGAGGCCTTACCAACAACATATCCCATCGCTATTCCCAAAGGATAATCACTGGCCCAGTGAACGCCATTATTCATCATTTGAAATCCTAGGGCGGAAAGCCAGGCTCCACCCACGCAATAGATGGGAATTTTGTATTCTGAATAACGTTCTGAAAGGATAGTGAATGTGAGTGTTGCCGTCATCATATGACCACTTGGCATGCCGTCGTAGCTAGATGTTTTGGTATTGTAATCGGTAAAACTTGGAAACATGTTCCAAGCTCCACGTTCATGGGTTTTAACGACTGGACTTTCGCGTCCAAAACTTCTTTTAAGGGTCTGATTAAAAATAGTTGATACAAACATGCCATGAACCAGCATGATTCCGGTATTCACTTCATAATTACTATTCGTTGCATATCCAGTTCCCATAATTGAGCCGGCAATGGCAAAATGCATCCATCCATCACCGAGAAAATACATCGCAGAACCAGTGTCGGTTGGGAGTCTCATGAGAGGGACGCCAAAGCCACGCAGAACGGGTTTCGTGTTATCCTTATTTCCAATACCTAAGTCGCGGCCTTGTTGCTGGCTCCAATGATAAAGATGTTCATCATAATAATAAGTCACTGCTGTCGCGCCAATGACCATACTCCAGCCGGGGATAGCACTTTTTGAAAAGCTGGTGTTAAGAGTTTCTAGCGCAGTATCAGGGACTCGAGTGAAAATCTCTTTGAGTTGAAGTCGATCTTCTCTTTGCGATTTTTCGGTTTCTGCCCAAGCAGAAAAACAAAAACAGAGAGTAATAAGAGCAAGGCACTTGTTAAGAATAGTATATTTCATAGTATTTCTTATCATAGCTTGCGGAGCAGAGCTTTGTTAAATAAGAAATCACCTATTAAGTAAACTTAATTTAAAAACGGTCAAATTTAGTAGGAATTGTTCCCGTAAGTGGCGCCGCCGGTAGTCGTTTCACCGGTCGTACCACCGGTGGTGCTCCCGCCAGTGGTCGTTTCACCGGTGGTGGAGCCGCCAGTAGTC
>CANFNX010000183.1 GCA_947448495.1 Bacteriovoracaceae bacterium
GCCGCCAGTGGTTGTGCCACCTGTGGTCGGGTCACCGGTTGTACTTCCGGCCGTCGTCGTTTCTCCACTGCCGGTTCCACTATCATCGATAACAATTCTGCCTGGAAAGTGCACCGGCCCCGGCTCAGGATGATCTTGCCCTGGTTGAACTTCGGCCACAGGGCCAGGAATCGTTCCATTATATTCTGGCCATGAATGAGTCGTTAATTTTCGAATGATGCCACAGGTGACCGGAAAAGTTTGGTAGGCCTTTTTATCACCTAAACTGGCCACCGTTTCTGGTAACGGAGTGGATGAGGCCACCCCTTGAACCATGACCACCCTTCCAAGCAGACCAAATTTTTCATCGACACTTAGCTTTGTCACGTCATCACTGGTGTTCGTATCGGCTCGCTTGATATCCTGAAATAAATTTGTGAAGGAGGTTTCTCGTTCATAAAAATAAGATCCCATCGGATCTCCCACCGGATAAAGATGATAGCCTGCTGCTTGGGTATTGAGATTCGCATCGAGTGGAATAATCATTTTGCCAACAACAAGCATCGCTTCTTGTATATCAATGAGGCCATCAAGATTTTTATCATCTGACATATTCGGACAACGCTTACCCATAAAAATTCCTTGAGGGTGCCAGGCACCAGCTTGACCAGCAAAAAGTCGTCCGTAGACAAGAAATTGATCCTGCTTCCTTTCAATTGTCATTGAACCAGGAACAGTACCATTCACACTTGGATTGAGAGTTTCAAAGGTAGAAAGATAAAGTCCTTGGATAGAAGATCCATCAACTGAATCCTCTGATAATAATTCAGGATTTAAAAGTTCCTGGCCGTCGCCAGATTTTTTATTTCCACAAGACGCTAAGACGAGTGAGATGAATAGTATGATTAAAATTTTCATTTTTACTCCTGCCCATCGACTAGGACATCTTCACTCATGGCATCGAGGTAAGCTTGCTTGACTTCCTGCCAGTCAAAATTTGATTTGCTATAACCCCAGGCTTCACTCATTTGAAGATCTGCTGGTTGATAAGTGTACATATTTGTCCGTTGAAGAAAGCACTCACCCTCATAAGGGTGGTCGGCATAATCGGAGAACTTTTCAATCACAGGACATTCGGGATCAAGTTTCATGAAAATATTTGTCCAATTTCTAAATGACATGGGACCATTGCCATATTTTACATCTAAAACTCTCTCGACAACTTTGCCATTCTCCATCACATGTACATATGGAGCGATGTGAAACCACCATTCAAAGCTATAACGTCTAATATAGTTTCTCGTAAAAAAGATAAGAATCTTATTCGATCTCAAACTATGGTTGCGCCACCATTCATGAGTCCACACCATGGCCCGGTTAAAGCACTGGGATTCTTTTGGATTATATCTGGCCTCATAAAAATACTTTCTCGCAGTGTTCATGGATTCTACTGTCGTAGGCACATAATTTTCAGTTGTGGAAACTAAGGATTGATGAGGGGCCAATCGCTTGGTTTTTAAAAAATTGAGTGAGTTTGTTAACTGTGCACTTATCAGATGACTCTTTTCATCTGAAATAAAATGGATCGAATCATCTTTGCCTAAGGAGGTAGTAAGTTGATCGATGACTTCAGTGGCATGCTTAGGAACTTTTAAGACATGACCCGAATTGAGTAGAAGTAGAGTGTCTTTTTCGTTGCCTTGAGCATAATCAATCGCAAATAGCGATGATTGAATATGAGTGGCGGCTAAAATCGAAAAGGAGCAAAAGAAACTGAGAGAAAATATCCAAACCATGAAAGTTTCCTCCTAGAAAATAGAAACGCGATCATCTTGCTTATAATGAGGATCGTCTGTCACCTAAAGAAAAATGAAGATTGATCTCTTCGACGATTTGTCGCTGTTAGTGATAAATTTAACCAAGGAAAGTGGAGTTCACATTATGAGTATTTATGCAACAGAGCCTTATCCCGATGAGAATCAAGTTCGAGAGTCCATCTTAAGAATTTTTTTGGCCAACCCTCTCCTAAAAAATGAACGACTCAATGTCGAAATTAATGGTTACACCGTTATTTTATCGGGGTTAGTCGATTCGTTGGATAAAAAATGGTTAGCCGAAGATATTGCCGCCGATACTTTGGGCGTTTTGAGAGTTAAAAATAAAATTGATATTCGTAGAGATGAAGACAGTGTGTATGGCGATTTCTATGACAATATATAGACATTATAGGCGTGCTTAATGACCGGCTGGGCTACGTTGCGGACGGGTATCCCCAATGGTGTTGCTCCTTTTTCTTTTCCATAATGTGCGTGCCCATGAAAAACAATAGTCGGCCGAGCAAAATCAATGGCCTCGGCAAAATAATAGCAGCCCAAAAAGGGATAAATTTCTTTTTTTTCGCCTTCGAGAGTTTCTTTAATAGGGGAATAATGCATCAGGGCTATTTTATATTCTGCATCTAGATTCGCTAGTGATGCTTGAAAATCCAAAGCATTTTGTTTCGAACATTCCATAAAGCGCTTCATTTCATCTTCACCAAATTGACTTCCACAGGCCCCCCGAAAACCTCCCCCAAATCCTTTTGTTCCTGAAATTCCAACTGACTTGCCGTTTAACATAATAGTTGTCGAACTATTTTCTAAAACGATTACTCCATGATCTTCAAGAATTCTTGTTAGTTGCTCAACTTGTTTGGAGTGATAATCATGATTCCCCAGAACAGCGATCACTGGTATGACTAGTTTTTTTAATTCTTTGGCCAGTGTTTTCATTTCATCAGGATGGCCCCTTTGAGTGAGATCACCGGCGAGTAGCAGTAGATCTGCTTGGGTGGCAAGTTCTGGGAAATGTCTGGCAAAGCGATAACACGAATATTGATCAATATGTAAATCACCGCAGGCGGCAATCCTAATCATAATACAAATTCACTCTTTTTAGGGCCGTCGAGTTCTCTGATTTGAATAAGGTTTTTTATTTTCGTTTTGGGTGACATCCGAAGAGCAATGTCCTCAATTGTGTTTTTCTGTTCGGAAGTAAAAACTTCTCCTCTTAGGATGATTTCTGAATCCGTCACATTCAATTTGATCTTTGAATCGGAAACTTTTTCATTTTGATTTATCGCCTCCATGATTCTTTCTTTTGTATAACCGTGATCTTGTTTCACGGTTGTAAAATATGGGAATAAATGAGGACTTTCGCTTGAGAGTGAAGTTTCGTAGATGTGATGAAAAAGTTTTTTAATCATTTGATAGGGTATGATAATATCGGTTGCCTGGGCATAAATCAGCAGGGAGAGGACTCGCTTAGGACAAAATCGTGATCTTCTCAACAGGTAATCCCAATCTATAGAACCTTGCTTTAGGACAGCTAGAGCATCGTACCAATGATGGGCACCATCCTCTCTATTGGCGGCTGCCTTTATGACAATGAAATCTTCGGGGCTAATCGTATTTATCATTTTTCCTTGAAAGGAAATTCTTCTCACATGCTCTTTGACCTCTTGTTCAAAATAGATATCCCCACATGATCTGAAAATAATATCGACGAGGACTTCATTTTTCCATGCCTTAAAAAGCCAGAGTGGATCCCGACGTTCGATGGAAAAACCGTTTTGTTCAAGAGCTTGAAGAATATTTTCAGCGTCATCTGGACTCACAAATAAATCGATATCATGTGTAATGCGAGGTCTTCCCAGCTCTTTACCGGCGACACCCCCCATCAGCGCATAGGGAATGTTTTGATTTTCTAAGCAGTCAATGGTGGCAAAAAGAGTTTGGTTTATAACGTTAAGCTCTGTTAGATGATGATCGTGGTAATCACGATTCTTCTGGTA
>CANFNX010000184.1 GCA_947448495.1 Bacteriovoracaceae bacterium
AAGGGGAAGATTAGACATGAGTCTCTCCCTGGGCGGACTTGAAAGTGAGATGGAGTTTGAGACCCCCCTCATTTACGATTTCAAGGCGACCACTCATCTTTCGCATAAGATTCTTGATAAGGTAGAGCCCGATTCCAGTTCCTTTCGTAGAATTGAATTTGTAGAAAAGATCTCCTAATTTATCAATTGGACCAAGAAAAGGTTTACCGAAATCATCATAGGCGAGGTGAATCTCGTCACCTTTTTTTTCAATTCGAATCGAGACCGCTTTTGAGTCTGGATTGTGTCGTAGGGTGTTCTCAAAAAGATTTCTGAAAATCACATTCAGTGCTAATTCATCTGCAAGAATCTCATGGGCTTCAGCTTCAATGTTTAGTTCGATCTTAAGCTGAGCGGACATTTTTTGAGCGTAGCGCTTGAGATAGCGCTCTAGGCTGATAGGAACGAGAGTCAGTGTGCCGTCTTGTTCAATCCTCGAAAGCTGAAGACTCTTTTCAAGTTCACTTTCAAGTTTAGCTGTATCTTCGACGAGTCTTCTTGCGAGCTCAGAAAGTTGTTCATGGGAATGACTTTCATCTTCTATAAGATCCTTGATCACTTCAACTTGTAAACGCATACTGGCCAGAGGTGTTTTGAGTTCATGCGACAAAGAAGCAAAGAATACTTGCATCGCTTTGGTCTTTTTCATGTCTCGAAAATACATATAAAAAAGCGAGCCCCCAAGTAGAACCAGAAAGACAAAAAAGAAACTTCCTTCCCACTTCATCATGTTTAAGAATTTACTTTGAGAACCAAGCTGGGGCAAATTGAGATTTACCAGTGTGGTATGAAGTTTAAAAACAAGATAAAGCCACCAGGATCCAAGCCCCAGAAGCATCACCACCCATAATAGGGTAAGGCCATAAAACCATCGTCTTGTTCGGTTTAGTTCCATAACCTGCTTTTCAAATCTTCGATGACTTTTTCATCATGAGCAAGGCTTCCAAAACCAACTTCGTAGGCATTTGGAGCGAGATAGATGCCTTTATTCAGCATGGTCTCAAAGAGTTTATAAAATCGCTCATTCATATTCTGTGGCAATTGAGTAATGTTCGTTAATTTATCGTGAGTCGAAATAGGCCAGAAAAGTGAACCATATTGAATTGTTTGATAATCTTCAAAACCGTTCTTATCCATCCAGTCTTTCATAACTGCTACCACTTGCGTGGTTTGATGGTTCAGCCTCTCGTAAGCCTCTGGGGTAAGCTTCTTGAGATTTACTAACCCTGCTGCCATGGCGACTGGATTTCCTGAAAGTGTTCCTGCTTGATAGACTGGGCCTAAGGGTGCAAGAAATTCCATGAACTTTCTTGGTCCAGCGACCGCACCGACTGGCATACCACCACCAATGATTTTTCCATAGGTCACGAGATCCGGAATGATACCTGTTTTTTCGGCCATTCCCCCAAAGCCAATGCGAAAGCCCGAAATCACTTCATCGAACACGAGTAGGGCGCAATGCTTATCACAAATTTCTCTCAGACCCTTAAGGAATTCCTCAGTCTGAATCAAAAGACCATTGTTGGCCGGAAGTGGTTCAATAAAAATTGCGGCGATTTGATCCTTATGATCTTCAAAAACTTTTTTAACTTCTTCAAGATCTCCCAATTCACAAATGAGGGTATCTCCCGCTTGCATAGAGGTCACACCCTTTGAAGAGGCCTCTGCTGTCCCGGCCAGACCAGATCCTGCCTTGATTAACATGGCGTCAAGGTGGCCGTGGTAGCAGCCATTAAATTTGATAATTTTTGAGCGACCAGTTATGCCTCGGGCCAGTCTCACAGCTGTCATGACAGCTTCAGTCCCTGAGCTCATGAAGCGAATTTGTTCAATAAAGCTAATTTTATTCACGATGAATTCTGCTGTCTCGAGAGAATATTTCTCACAGGCGCCAAAGGTCCATCCGTTTTCAAGTGCCTTAATGATGGCCTCTTTGATTTCTGGATCTTGGTGACCATGTATAAGCGGCCCAAAACTCATACAAAAATCGATATAGTTTTTACCATCCTCATCCCAAATGTAGGCCCCTTTCCCGCGATTAATGAATCGTGGAGTGATGTGAAGACCTTTAAAGGATCTTACTGGGGAGTGTACTCCACCTGGAACGTACTGAAGTGATTTTTGGAAAAGTTCATTTGAGTTCATAAAAATCCTGCATGCTTGCGACTGGAGTGACGTTCACTCCGGCCTTTTGAAATTCCTGCCACGTTTTGCCTAATCCACAGAAGTGTTGGGCATCTTTGAGGAAGGGGTATTGATTGAGATATTCACGGTATTGATAGATGCTCGTCCAAAGACAAGCTCCGACTTCTTTTAATCTTAATGAAAATGAGTCAGAAACTTTTTGAGGCACTCTTTTATAGCACCCTATAACTTGTCCAAGATCACTAGTGGCCTCATGATGAGAGAGAATAAACCATTTCTGATCTATATTTGAATGTATCATCTTGAGTGCCTTGGAGTGCTTAAGGTCGAGTAGATCCTGAGTTCCAAGTGAATCGCTTGTTCCATTGACCCATACGCCGTGTTCGCAAAGTTCTTTGGCGGATTTTGTACCAGCGGCCCAAATACCTTGGGCGGTTGACGCATGAGAGGCCATAAGGGTTGGGATAGTATGTTTAGATGTCACAAATATGTGTTGCGATTGAAGAGGGACTTGATGGGACTCAGAAATTTTTGCCAAATATTCATCATATACAATGTCTTCGCGTTCACCCTTAGGAAGACCAACAAATATCTTTTTCTTTTTTTCGATGGCAGGTGTTTTATAACCTTCAAGCCATTTTTTATCAATTCTTGTGCCGTCGACCTCTCCTGAATGTACGTGCAGAAAATGTTCACCAATCTTTTTTACATGGATGCCAACGGCAAGGTGGCAGCCACCACCATAGGACTTAAAGGCGTCTCGCTCGCGAGTCACCTCCTCAATTGTTGTCTTATGATTCAGTTGATTCAGGATAGCTGCAAGTTTGCCGTTATCATTTCTTTCGGCATGCATTTCTATACCTAAGGCACCCTGAGAAGCAGCAGATGGGAAAATACTCTGAGGAAGAATAAAGTAATTCAGGCCGTCTAAAAGTTCCTTCAGTTCAATTTGCGATTTTTCACCCGTCGCCAGTCTCTCAAGCCCTGCAAGAGCAAGAGTGATGGCGTGATATTGGCCTTCTCGTAATTTTTTGATTCTGGTATTCACGTTCCCACGAAGCGTTTCACAGTGCAAAGTTGTGCCGAGATGCTTGAGGTGGGGTAAAAACTTTAGGAGTGAATGAGTTAAATTCGCGATACGGCGTGGTGAGGAGGTCCCCACAATAAATTCACCTTTCCAGTCTTTAAGTTGTTCGATAGTGCTTTGTGGGATTAAGAGGATATCATGCGCAAAACGACGCTCAGTAATGGCAGCAAGTTTTATACCCTCTGGTCTTACAGAGCCAAGATCTTTGTAGGAATGAATAACAAAATCAACTTCTCGTTTGAGTAGAGCTTCGTCGAGTTCCTTCGTGAAAAAATCTTTTCCTTCGAGTTGCCACAAAGGTTTGTTCGTAATTTGATCACCCTGTGTTTGAATCAGAATTAATTCAAATTTTTCACCTGAAAGTCGTTCAAGTTCATTTTTTATCAATGTCGATTGTGTCACTGCTAAGAGTGACCCACGGGTGCCAATTTTGTAGGTATTCATAGGGCTAGATGTATCTCACGTCCGACGTGATTTGAGGAG
>CANFNX010000185.1 GCA_947448495.1 Bacteriovoracaceae bacterium
ATCTTTAACTGAAGCTGAATTAAGTGAATATTTGGCATTTCAAAATTTAGAAAGACGATAAAATCCATATCATTTTTTTATTTGTGAAAACTTAGAAAATTCATAAAGCTATCGAAGCACCCTTGGCCTAAGTTTTAAATAAATATAATGTTTTTCATGCTCAGTTCCCCACTGAATCATTCTGTATTCTTGCTCAGGATTAAATCTTGCCCTCTTAACAAATGCAGCAGCGGAAAACAAATCTCTGAGAAGAGTTAAAATTAAATTTTTCATATTTTCATCGTATGTTTTATCTCTGATCCAAGTCTCTATATTTTCTTTCATGTAATTAAAATAATTCATTAATCCATTTTCTATTCTTCTAATAAACACTCTTTTGGAATAAATCACTGGTGCAAGCAGTCCGGCTAGGCCAGAGAAATCCTGATTATTAAAATCGAAGTTCAACATTCCACCATCTTTTTTTGCATAATTCTTTTTCAAGTAAGAGTTTTCACTATCTAAGCAAAAACAAACCATATAAAAGAAGACCTGGGGTGCTTTTATTTCCTCTTCAAAAAATGGAATGAATTTTTCAATAAATGCTGCCTTTGCATCATCTGAATCTCGAAAAGTTCCAAGACATTCTTTGATGATATTTAGACCATACGAAAATTCCAAATTATCATTTGATCTATCAAACTTTGTTAACCTTAGACTTTGCGTATCTCTTATGATTGTTTCAACTTTCGTCGAGGTAAAATGGAATAGATGATAAGGAGTTCTGTTATTAACAAGATGCTTAATTAAGAAATTACGATGTTCTTTCATGTAAGTGATTTTCAAAAATTTAATGCATTTATAATTTCTTCAATTTCTTGATCTGGCATATTTCTAATTTCCATGAGTAAAACTAAGTCTTCTCCAATCTCACTAAGGCCAACTTTTTGCGGCTTAATCCATGAAGCATGACCAATAGCTTCTCCATGTACAGTTAAAGAGCGTTGATATAAGTCATAAAATTGCTGAATATAATATTTTACTCCAGCAGGATAACCATTTGCATAATCCTCATCCCTTAATTTATTTTGGGAGCAACATAATTTTAAAAGTCTGATTTGCGTATAGCTTATTTCCTGACTAATTTTTAACAATAGGTTAGCATAATCACGATTAATTCGCTCCTCAAAAGCAATATTAGCAATTAGATTACCCAAATAAATTAACTTCTTTTCTTCGTAAGTTTTTTCTGAGGCGATTAATATTCCTTCAACAAATTCGTCTGCCGCCGATCGATCACTTGAATCCTTTTTAAAAAAATCATCACTCCTTACCCTGTTCCCTGCCTCCAATCTTGTTTTCATTTTTTGAGCAGCATATACAACACAAGCCCCCACCCTTGCTTCCTGACGTGGGGCTAATCTTCTTGAAACATAATCTCCACAAATGGTTGATAGTACATTTCCTAGAACTCCACCTACTGCTCCTAAACCTGGCCCACCTAAACTTCCAATAGCACCAGCTGCTCCACCTGTAATAATCAAACTTGACCACTTAACTAATTCTATTTCCCATTTTTTATTTTCGTTCATTTTACCCAACACTAATTTTAAATTTTAAAGGCTCGCTCTATTCTTTGTCTTTCCGATCTTTGAATGCCATATCTTTCTGCTATTTTTTCCCAACTCTGAACTTCATTTTTAATTTTTGTAATTATCTCATCTGCTTTCGCAGAAGAGACTCTAAAGTCATTTATGACACTCTTTGCAAGCTCATAATCCAAAGCATTACTATCCCATGAAATATTTAAACTAAGTCCGTCTGCAAGTTCATTGGGATTGATATCGTAGGCAGGAGAAAGCTCCCAGCCCTCCTCCGATAAAAGAAAGCCATGGTTTCTTAAGTGATCATCCGAGTTTGATACTGCAATTGAAAATACAATTCTTTTCCATAATTCTTCTAAATCTCTAGCTACTTTAGAAGGTGCTCCATTTTGAATTATAAAATCAACAATTTCTAAATAGCTAGCTCCTGATTGATGATTATCTCCATCCTTATGCTGGAGAAGTGTCATGGCTGAGGCAAAGTGGACTCTCTTCCCATTAGGCAAACGATCAAACCGTTTTGCTAAAAATGTATGATGTTTGTTAGCAAATTTTTGTGCTTTTGCCTCAGCTACATTAATCCCGGTTTTTTTTGCCAACTCATAAACGACCGCTTCCCAACCCCCAACATCTTTTACGTCGTCTTTACTTGGGAATTTTGCAATCCATAAATGATTTTGTGGATCAAGAACACTTGCCTTGGGCCTAGCACCCCCGAGCGGAGATCCTGGTGCAAATAATAGTTTTAGCTGGGCAGAGAAATTTGGATTTTCCTCTGATCCGTCATTCTCTAAAAATAAACTGGCTTGTTCTAATTCTCTTATTGAAGTCCAGGGGGGTGTGGGAATATTTTTATGATCATCTAAAAATGGTCCTTCTTTCTTGAATCGCAATCCCCCCATTCGAGTTTGATCATAAACGCCTAATAGGTAGTCTGATGCCATCAACGTTTTAACAGGTCTTTTTTCTTCCTTTGCAAGAAGCGCTTCCCTTCTAAGCATTAAGGTTCTGCCCCATCTATCTGGAGATGAATCTAAGAATACTCCAAAGTTTTCTACGCCTTCAGCTGGATGAAAGTGTCCCTCATATAGTTGCAACTGAGGATCAATTTGAAATTTGTAATTTCCGGCTAACCAGCTCTTTTCATATTGAAATGAGAAGATCTCCTTACCTCTTGTTATAGAAGCTGTTAGAACACCGACCTTTTGTGGTTCGGTCAAAAAATACCAATCTGCCCATACTTCTATTGTTTTCATTTTAATTTCCCAAGTTTATCAAAAACACTTTTTGCGCTACTGTGTTTGGCACTTCCCTCAGCATCCTTAATTAAATCCAGCAATTCTTCTGCTTTTGTTTTCTTAGGTGCGCGCTTCTTTGGTTCAAGCTCTAAATCTTGAAGTTTTCTTCCAAGCGAATCATCTTTAGCAATGAGTGAGATATCTTCAGCGAGACTCAGGCAATGGAGTACATTTGCGATTGCACCTATGCTTACTCCAGGTTCACCATTTTCAATTGCGACGACTGTATTAAGAGAAATGCCTGCTCTCTGAGCAACGGCCCTAAGAGAGAGATTACGCCTTAAGCGGGCCATCTTTATGTTGTCGCCTAGCTTTGCTAACTGTCGTTTGGCCATTGGTGAGGCCATCACTGCTTTCTTCATAACTTACCTTTATTTGATACAAAATGAGCTTTTTGTATCATTTTATCGGTAATTATAGCATGAAATCGAGCTTTCTTGGTATACATCTATAATAACAACCAATTAATTGATACAAATCCATCATTTTGTATCATTTAATAGGTTGTTACACTTGTAAACAATCCTTGTTGCATAGCTCGATGCACATACCTGACAGATTTAGTTTATTTAAAAGTTGAGCCTTCAAAGTTGAAGGCTGAGACTATTTGAACGGGACTATGAGGATATCCGCAAACTAAAACCCAATATGAGGGGGTTTGTTGAGACTCAAAAGCTCTGAAATCTATTTAAACCTACTCTTTTTGGGTTCACGCTATTTCTTTGCCCAAAAACCAAGATCCATCAATTACGAAAACGAGAAGAACTTCTCGTCACGACTTCATTTTACCAGAAAGGAGGAGATTTTAAAGAAGTCGA
>CANFNX010000186.1 GCA_947448495.1 Bacteriovoracaceae bacterium
GATGTGATGAGGAAGAATAAGGTCGCTATTCTATACATCTTTTAACCTTAAATTTGGTTAAAGTTGAATGAAGACGCTTCTGCCATTTGAGTCGTCTCTTGAGTTTCAGTTTCAATAACTTGGGCTTCTGCTTCTTCGCCAAACGTTCCCACTTCAACATTATGATTTTCAGCAAGGTAATTTTGAGATTCAGAAGTATCGACTGTTTCACCAGCAAAACGAAGACGCGTTCCTTCAAGTGGACCATTTGTCATTGTCACCATATAAGAGTTTTGATCAACTTGGTACATCATGCCTGAATAAACTGAACCATTAAGATCATATTCAAAAACATTCCCAGTCATCTCAGAAAAAGCGATTTCAATAGATTGACCCTCTGGAAGTGAAGCGTTTAATGATTCAATAATTCCATTATTGGTAGCAATCGCTCCAGAAAAATCAGACGATTTCACACCTTGTTCCCATTTTTTTGGGTTAATCACTTCAACTAATTTTAGGTTTAAAGTAGAAGAAACTGCTGCTACCGTAGCTACTGATTCAGTATTCTCTACAGACGGCGTTTGAGCTGAAGTCTTAATGATTGGTTTTGCTAATTCAGCTTTAGTAACTTTTCTCCAATCTGTTGAGACAGCAATTGATCGACCTTGTTTAACAACACCAAAAACTTCATCAATTCTTTTAAAAGTAGAATGGTTAGAAGCAACTGATCCAGAGTTAATCATGATAGCGTTATAGGTTCCAACAAGTGCGATAAAACCTAGAGCAATCAACGTTAAGTTTTTTTTCTGGTTGTTTTTCATATGGTGTCCCCTTGCTTTTATATAAGCAAAGGTAATGCCATCTTACTGGCTCCTAAGTGTATGAAAACTCATTCTGGTGGGATTATGAATGTAGTTCTTTCAGACAGTGTCTAAAATTTAGGCAATTTGCAGCTGTGACCTTCTAGGATGCGATCTGGAAAAATCTATGATATAGCCCTTTGGTTGTTTATTAAATTAAGGAGTTAAATATGCCAATGAGTGCAAGTGAAATACAAAAGAAGTTAGAATGGCGTTATGCCACTAAGGTCTTCAATAAAGAAAAAAAGATTAATTCAGAGAATTGGGATGTCTTAGAGAATTCACTTATTCTAGCTCCTTCTTCATATGGGCTTCAGCCTTGGAAATTTATAGTTGTCGAAAATCCTGAAATTCGTACTCAGCTCCGTGCTGCTTCTTGGGGTCAGGCCCAAGTTACCGATGCTTCTCATTATGTTGTTTTAACAACTTTGAAGAATATGAGTGAAGACTACATCAAAGGATATGTTGCTAGTATCGCTCAAGTTCGTGGTCAGGCAGTTGAGAGTCTTGTGGGCTTCCAGGATATGATGATTAAAAGTATTGTGAAAGGCAAAGACCAAGAATCGATAAAAAATTGGAATCAACGTCAGGCCTATATTGCGATGGGATTCTTGCTTGAAACAGCCGCTCTTCTTGAGATCGATACTGTTCCTCTAGAAGGTTTAGATCCTAAGGCCTATGATACTATTTTGGGTCTTGATCAATCTGACTATGGGACAGTTGCTGCTGTGGCTTTAGGCTATCGAGATGAGAATGATAAGTATGCTCAAGCCAAGAAAGTGAGATTTAGCAAAGAACAGATGATACAAAGAGTGTAAAAAAAAGGCGCTGTAACCAGCGCCTTTTTTTTATTACATTTTTGGTTTGAACCAGCAAAGTGGTCTTAGGCCAGTGGAGTGACCATTGGCCTTGTGACATGTTCCAGTCACTTCATCTTTTTGTGAGACGTCTTCATTCATGTCAACATCGCAAAGGGAACCCTGAAAGAAAGTATCTAGACGACACTGATAAGCCGGATGAGCGTCATTTGTTGTGGCAACGACACCTCTGTCAGGTGTATCGAATTGAGCAGGTGAAGAGTTTCTCATCGCTGCGAATAGATTAGATACCGAAACACCTGCCATACCAGTTCTGATACAGATGTTTTTATCGTCTTTATTTGGATGTTGTTTTGCACATGAAGAAACAAGAAGTTCTGGTACTTCAAGTGAGCTGACAATGGCAGCATTATCATCGTTTAAAAAAGTTTTACGAAGACATTTAAGAGCCGCGAAATAATCAGCTTGACCTTCATTCGATGCCCAACGGCTCATAAAATTTGCAACTTTTGGAGCTCCACCGAGGTGGTGGCCAATTTCGTGACAAAGAACAAGTGAGAATCCGTCTTCAGTAATTGTCTGGTGACGAGCGAGACCACCATACATATTGACATGCCACATGCCCAAAGAACGTGTCGCATTAGCATTTACAGTGCCATCAGTCCATTTGCGAGCGATTTCAAGGTGGCCGCCCATGTTTGAAATGATAGGTGCATAAATAGCTTCTATCTTATCAATCACTTTATTAAATTGTTCTTCTGAAAGACCGCCAAATCTTTTTACATTGGCAGGAATATTGAGGTTGTTGTCTTCAACAAAGCCACTTTTTCCATCTTCACTACAGGCAAAAGCTGCTGCCGAGAAAACCAGCATAAGAGAGAGAACCAAATTCTTCATGAATACTTCCTTGTTTAGTCACACGCCGTCCTCAATGGTCCGGCAAAAAATTAAAACAGAGAAAAAGCATACCAATAGAAAAATAGTGGTGTAAAACAATTGTTTTAAGTTGTGCGGATAGTTATTTGCCGAAGTGTTGATTGATCGCCTTCTTACAATCATCAAAACTATGACCTTTTGAGATAAGAAAACGTAATATCTTATTCTTGAGGCCCATTTTTTCTTCAAAAGTATCTGGAATCACTTTTGAGCGAAGTTTTTTTGCGATGAGTTTTTCAATGGAGTCAAGTTCAGTTAAACCAAGTTCCTGTTCGGCTGAGCGAAATTCTTCCGATTCAAAATTCAATTTCTCCATCGCGCCTCTGCGACGAATTTTATCTTCTGATTCACCCTTCATCATCCACTTACGAATAAAAAGACGACGATAATTTTCCTCTCTGAGTAAGCTGCGTGATTTGAGGGCCTCAATCACCTCATCAACTTCATGGGGAAGATTATCTTTTTTTGAGCGCAATTTTTGACGCAGCTTATATTCGGAGTAATCCTGACGGGCCAGTAGATGGATAGAGTAATTGTAAATGCGTTGATTCATAGGAAATAAAAAAAGGGCCACCGAAGTGGCCCTGAAAGTTTTATTGAACTTTAGATTTTGTCTTTGTGTTCTTTTCTTCTTTGATCTCACCAGTAGTCATGTCGACATTTGATGTATCAGCTTTCGTAATTCCGTGTTTTGCTAACACTTTTTGACGAATTTCATTCATCATTTCTTGATTGTTCTTCAAGAATTCTTTTGAAGCTTCACGACCCTGGCCAACTTTTTGATTGTTGTATGAATACCAAGCACCAGCTTTCTCAATAATGCCTTCGTTCGCGGCAACATCAAGAAGATCGCCTTCTTTCGAAATTCCTGCACCGTACATGATATCGAATTCAACTTCACGGAAAGGAGGGGCTACTTTGTTTTTTACAATTTTAACTTTCGTGCGGTTACCGATGACCTCTTCACCATCTTTCAGGGCCCCTGTACGACGGATATCCATACGAACTGAAGCGTAGAATTTAAGTGCATTCCCGCCCGTTGTTGTTTCAGGAT
>CANFNX010000187.1 GCA_947448495.1 Bacteriovoracaceae bacterium
CCCACTTCAAAACTCATTTGTTCATACTTCACGCGAGTCCCGATAAAGGCACGGTTTCGATCAATAAAATGGTTACCAGTCCATTTTTCATGTGTGAGGGTCGCAAATGGCTCATCCCAAAGCACAAGATCGTAGTCGTGATTTAGAGTGTGGCCCCAACGGAGTTGTGAGCGAAAACGAAGTGAGTTGGCATCACTGCCTGCAATCGTAGCACTGTCCTCAATGTCACGTCCCTCAAGACGGTTCCGAATAGAGAAGCTGTTAATAGGGCCATTGTTCTTATAAACATATTGCAGAGTTGGACGATACTCTTTCATTAAACCTGTTTGAACAAAAGCAAACAAGACGCCTACTTCATGATGCTCATTGAGACTTCTTAAAAGACCGAAGCGATTGAGGGTTTGATTCATGGTTTGGTGAGTTTCATCATGACGCAGTTGGGTTTCGGCCCAAACGTCATAGTTCTCAGTGATTTTTTTCTTGGCAAAAATCCCTAGCCACACTCTCTGTTCATCTCTTTGATCAGCAAAAGCCTCTGAGACCGAAAGAAAAGCGAGTAGAAAAACGAGGAAAAATTTCATTTTTTATCCCTTTGATTGATTTGTAACGAGTCAAATCTTACCGAGATTGAAAGGGAAAAGAGAGCGAAAAAAAATTAAGTTTTTTTCATTCTAGGTGTGAGCGATAAGAAATTCTTCCCCACTGGCCGGAATAAGGCCGTCACTGCGGCCAGCAAAATAGCGCTGAATGATTTCGGTTCGAGAAATATGCAAAAGATTTTTAAAACCAGCTTGTCGCGCGAGGTCCAGCATGTCTTCAGGTTTAAATAAACCTAGGAATGGTGTGCCTGCCGCGCGCGCCCGCTCTTGCACCATTTCATACTGAGCACGTTCAGCTTCTTCAACTAAATGAGTGGGAAGCATAAAGGTCATGGCCAGAGTGGAGCCAGCGGCAAGCGAGGTGAGTTGTCTTAGAGTCGCCAAATTCGCTTCTTGCGTGAGGTACATCGCCACACCAGTTGAGGCCACAAGAGCTGGCCGATTTAAATCAAACCCACTTTGTGAGAGTTTCTTCCACCAATTTTCCCCGGCCTCAAAATCCACAGGAACAAAATGCAGATTTGTCGGCAGCTCAAGTCCAAGATCTTTCAGGCGCTGTTTTTTCCATTCTTGTGTTTCAGCTTTATCAATTTCAAAGATGTGAACTTTACTAACAAGCTCTGGGTGTCTTTGGGCAAACGTATCAAGTCCAGCACCGAGAATCACATATTGAGTGACTCCCTTTTGTATTTGTTCGAGCAACATATCTTCAATGTAGCGAGCGCGGGCCACAATCGAAGCGCGGTAACCGCGAGTTCCCATGGGATGCATATCTGGTCTATCCCGCCAATTGGCCTCAGGTGCTACGAGCTTCAGGCCAATATCATCGACAAGGACATGAGGGGCTGCATCGACTTGTACATGCATCGCTCTCCAGAGGGCGACTCGAACGGCGGTATGGTCGGGAATTGTATGAAGATGTTTTATCATTTGATCTCTCCAGAACTGTTGTAGTTTACGAATTAAAACTTGTTTTAACAATGTCATAAGATTCAATGCGATGATGTCGATTCATAGAGAAGATCTTAATATTCAGCCTCGGCAAAATTTATAAATAAAAAAATAATATTAACAACCCTAATGCTTTGGAATTGGGGAATCGTTGTAATGTTCCTCCAATCTATAAATCACAACAACCAAAGTGCTTAAACTGCCAAAAAATTGTGGATCAGCTCCTACCAATTGAATTCGATGTTTCTGTACCAACATTTTTTGATGTCTTAAATATCTGAAACCGTTTCAAAAATACAAAAAATATCGAACTTTGTACTTGAATAATGAAATTGCTCCCTAACATCCGTTTTACAGAGATTTTAATTTATAAAAATGGAGGTACGTATGTTAAAAAAAATCCTACTCATCACTGTACTTTTATCCTCTCTCTCTGCGGAAGCAAGAATCATTACTATTTGGCGCTTTGATATTATTTGGGGAGAGCCGGGTCTCGAGCCGGGAATCATCTACAATCCAATGAAAGTGGTTAATACGCAGGAAGCTGGAGAGGATGATAAGATGCTTGAACAATTTTTGGCACTCGATAAAGAGGAGCAAAAAGTCATTCTCAGTGCACTGATGAAGGATAAAGAGAAAGCTCTTAAATCTCCAGTTGAGTATGGATCAACATTAGGAATTTTACATTCGAGCTCAGGCAGTGGTGGCCCTCACATATGTAAAATAACAAAAGAGACAGTTGTTGAAGATGAAGAATCCACGCTTGGAATTTTTCACACAAGTTCTGGTAATGCGGGACCTCATATCTATTGTCCAACGCTGGATGAGTTTTTAGCGTTAGAAAAATAATTTGAAATAAAAAAAATAAATAATAAAGGAAATCCTATGTTTAAAGTTTTAAATCTCGCTTTAACACTTGCGACTCTTCTCACTGTGTTCTCTCAAAATGTGTTCGCCACAGTAGAACAAGATAACAAGAGAAGACTTTGTTGCGCCAACGATTTACCTTGTTGCAACCCAAAACAATACAAAGAGGTGAGCCTCATGAGCGAAGAGGAAAAGCAAGACGCACGAAAAGAGCTTCATCTTCGATTCATGCAATTAGATTACGAAGCTCAGTGTGAAATCCTAGATAAGGCCTTACTCGAAGACTCTTCAGGTGAGGTGTCTAAAGGAGAAGAGTAAAAAGCAAAATAAAAAAGCCCCGTGAGTTAAACGGGGCTTTTTTATGATTTATGACTTGCATCGCCTAAAATGACCCCAAATAAATACCATTAAGCTCGGTCAGTATTGATTCTTCTTTTTGACCATGGTGAGAATTGTGGCAATAGCAACCGACTCACCTGTTTCGTCATAAACATCCACCAACCATTTCACGATGCCTTTGGCGATGTCTTCCGGAGACTTTTTCTCCTGATCGACTTTCTCCTTACAGGTAAAGCGCACCCCAATCGTAGCTCCTGGATAAACAGGCTTAATAAATCGGCACTCATCAAGACCATAGTTTAAAAGCACCGGACCCTTCGGTGGATCAACAAATAAACCGGCGGCACGTGAGAGAATGAAGTAGCCGTGGGCGACCCGTCCTTTGAACATGGTTCCCTCGAGGGATTTTTCATCCATGTGGGCATAAAATTTATCCCCAGAAAGATCAGCAAATTTTTCAATGTCCTCAAGTGTGACGGTATGTTTTTCAGTGATGAGGGTCTCACCAATCGTGAGCTCTTCAAAATGTTTTCGGAAAGGATGAACGTCCGTAAGAGTTTGCTTGGCCCCATACTGATATTGATTTGTAATTTTTGTCAGCGTGGTTGGACTTCCTTCGATCGCAGTACGCTGAAGGTAGTGCATCACTCCACGTTTTCCACCCATTTCTTCACCACCTCCCGCTCTGCCTGGTCCCCCGTGCACCAGCATAGGCATGGGAGATCCATGGCCTGTGCTTTCTTTAGCACAGTCGGCATTGAAGACAAGGATCCGGCCGTGCATACTGGCAGCTCCTACCACAAACTCTGTAGCGATATCATCATTCGCAGTGGCGATGGAACAC
>CANFNX010000188.1 GCA_947448495.1 Bacteriovoracaceae bacterium
AACGAACTAAAAAGGAAGTTGAAGAGCTATATCGATTATTATAATTATGATCGTCCCCAGTGGAGCCTAAAAAGAAAAACCCCCGCCGAAGCGAGGGTTGAATTAGGTCTCGTTTATTAACTTGTCCGATTTAAAGGGCTCAGATCATATGGAGCCTTTTTTATTTTAATTTTTCAACCATTTCATTCCTTTTTTTTCATCTGACTCCAAAAGCCTGGGATGAATATAAAGTAAGGATGATCGCGATTACTCATAGCATTTACGGCAAATTTAAAGCTGAGTAGGCTTCAAAAACCCCAAAAAGACTATTCATTAAGTCATTTGAATTGTAGGCTCTAAAGATATTTTTCAATCATCGGAAGTTGGTGTAAATCCAACGCTGTCCCGCAACTGTAACCCTAAAGGAAGCCAGATACGACTTGAGAAATGATGACATTCCCGCGGAGGAAAAAGTGTCACAATTTTTAAAAGCCTTTATACTTGCTTTGGCTTCAATGATTTCGACTGTTGTTTTCGCTCAAGAGGTTTTTGAGCTTGAGCGCATTCAAGTTATTGCCGAAAAGAATTTCAGCCTTTTTACTTTCTCACCAGTCTTTACGGTTCCATCTTTTGAACTTCAAAGTTCTCCCACGGGGATCATCTCATCTGAATTTACCAATATTCCTGGAGTCATTACGACTCAAAATGGAGGACCAGGAGGACGGACCACATTTTTTATCCGTGGCACAGAATCTCGACATGTGTCCTTTACATTGGATGGTCTCAAGTTAAACGATCCTTCTAATACAGACCGTCAATTTGATGCCGCTTTCTTCAGCTCCCCAATGTTACAGACGATGAAATTGTATAAAGGTCCTCAGGCCGTATTGCTTGGTTCTGATTCAATGGGTGGAGTGGTAGAGCTCATCACTCGTAAAGGCGAAAATGCACCGGAGACTCGATTCATTATAAATGCTGGAAGTTTTGGCACTCTACAATCATCACTTGCACAAGATTGGAGTCGTGGTGGTAATCATGGCACTTTAACAGCTAGCAAGTTCCACACGGATGGAATTTCAAGATTGAATAAAAAGCGCTTCAATGCAAAGGAAGCCGATGCTGCAGATTCAACCCAGCTTTCATCATCATCTCGCCACTCTCTCAATAAAAAAACTGAAACTCAATTACTTTTCTCCTACTTGAGGGGATTTAACGAGCTTGATGGGGCCACAACTGACAATGCTTTTGATACAAGCCTGAATGATCAATACTTGGCCCAGCAAAAGACAAATTATCATCTCAATTCTAATCAGGCGATATCTCTGCGTACAGGGCTCAATCGTCATCTGCGATACTTGAGTACTCTTGCTGTTGGTAAAGAATCCTACGCTGGTGATCTTGTCCAAAATGAGCTTCTGTGGAGATGGAGTCGAAAAGAATTTCAACTCCTTTCTGGACTATCGACAGAGCATGAAGATGTTTCACTTTCTCATCTGAGAAAAAGTTTTGATCTCCATTCTGTCTTTACTCAATCTTCTTATCAATGGGATAAAATCAAATTTCAGGCAGGAGTAAGGGCGGAAAGCCATACGCGATATGGCGAATTTTTTACCGGAAGCACAGGCTTTTCCTTTTCTGAAAAGTATCAGACATGGTCCTTGCAGTACTCCCGGGGCTATAAAGCTCCATCTTTATACCAACTTCACGCACCTTCCCTCTTTGGGCCACCCATTGGAAATGCCAATTTGGTTCCAGAGGTCAATCATTCCTTGGAAGGAAGCTGGAATCTTCGGAAGGGAATTTTCGAAGCAGATCTTGCTTATTTTAGAAACTCGCTCTCAAATTTAATTACTTATACGACTTCTCAGGGCTATCTCAATCAAGGGCGTTTTGTAGTGGAGGGAATAGAAGCTTCCGGAAAGCTCCATCTTCATTCTTTTTTAATTCATTCTAGTTATATTTCACAAAAGTTTCGAGAGGCGCAGCAGACAGTTTTGAGGCGTCCTCTAAATTCTGCTCAGCTTGGGGTAAAGTATTTTCCTGCTCAGAATTGGGAATTGCAGTTAAATTCAAGATGGTTTTCCTCACGTAAAGATCTTACTCAAACGGGAAAAGTTGTTCGACTCAATGGATATGAGGTTTTAGATTTTGAACTTAATTATAAAATACACAATTGGGATTTTGGGGGACAGATATTAAATATTCTCAATCGCGATTATGAGGATCTTTATGGCTATTCAGTGATGCCTCGCTCGCTTTTTACTCATGTCGGGTGGCGATTCTAAGGGAGGAGCTTCTTGCTTCTGGATCACTTCATCCCTAAGATCTCCACGATACTTGTTTTCACCTTTTCCATCCAATGCATCTTCTGGATTTTCCATGATAAGCATCTGATCAGTTGAAGAATCTTTTTCAATTTCCGGTTCGTGATTGGCGAGCATCGCCACCAATAAAAACGAATAAGTTCTCATAGAAACCTCCGACTTGAGATGATGGTAAACACCACACAGCAGAGGCTCTATTTAAGATCGGCCAAAAACTAATTGAGAGGTTTGTTTGGGTCAGGATTTTCAAAACAACATGAGCCTTCATGTTGTTCACTTTCTTCTACTAGACTTTCTTGGTAGGCGGCAATTTCTAAAGGGGAGAGGCCAAGTGAATTAGATAGAGTTTCACCTAATGTCGGGGCTATAACTTTGATATCTAAGCCTAATTCCTCCATCGATGAGGCAAATTGATAGGCTTTTTCACTTTCTTCGATGGAACATTCAAATAAGGATTGTCCCGTATGGAGATCAATAACTTTCATTTTGGGCATTTCTTTTTTCATGACTCGATGGTAATGATCTCTAAGTGCTATTGTCAAAGGTTTGAGAAGATGGGCCTCATTTTTTGGATAGATAAAAATACGTTTTCTAATACTTTGCTAGAAAAAGTTTTTAAAACGGCAAATATGCCCTTTTATACTCAAAAAAGTGCCGAGGACATAGGTTACCTGGTGGAAGATTTAAAGCCTTCTCTCATTGTATTGGATTCTTCGACTTTTTTGGACCACGCTGATGCCTTCAAGGAGCAGTATCTGGTTTCCATTAGCATGCAAAAGATTCCTTTTGTTTTAATAGATCCTGTACCTTCTATGGAATTTATCAAGCATCAAGTTGGTCGCTTGCAAAAACCGCTAGCACCCTTTGAGATGCCTCAGGCACTCAAAAACATGCTTACTGTGAATTAATTCTGTCCTATAATAGTATTATGAAACGAGATAAACTAATTATAACAGTTGGAATTTTCTTAACCTTGCTGGCGTTTGGGTTAACCATTTACTTAAGAAGTGGTGCTTTTAAATAGCCTTGGTGCCTAAATTTTTTCCTGCCCCATATTTTTCAGATTGGCATACAAAAAAACTAGAAAGATTCTTGTCTTGAATAGAACAAAGTCCATCGATGAGTTCATGATAATAAGTATGAATCCATTGCGCACAGAAATGGTTAGGAACTTCAACGATCAGAACGTTGTCAGATATAACTGTTGGCCTCGCCAGCTTAAACCACTGATAGTGAATCTCTGGCCCTAAGATGACAATAAGTTGTTCCGAAATGATGGACCAT
>CANFNX010000189.1 GCA_947448495.1 Bacteriovoracaceae bacterium
AGAGGCTTCATTTCATCGAGAGTACCCTGGAAGACATTCTTTCTGAGCTTTGGATTTTTGAGAGAACGTATTTTTTTAAAAGAGTTAGGGATCAATTGGGCAATTTGAGGAGAAAGTTTTTTGACCTGAATTGTCTCAAAACTTAGGTTGACCTCCATGGCCTTAACTTGAGCTGGCATGAATTTCGCCTTCTCGGTGAAAGAGAAGGGTGTGGAAAAGACATCGCCCCGATTTTCGACGATGGTGTGGCAAGCATAACAAGCGTCTTGAGTGATTTTTGGATCTTCTCCAAATGTTTTTCCCTGGGGATCAAAAAGTGCATACCCCCATCCATTGGTGGTGGCATACTTTTTCTTATCCTTCACCATGAACTGATAGCGGCGAATGCCTTGAGGAACGACAGAACTGGGAAACTGGGGATCATGGCCAGTGTGGATGCCTGTTTTGGCAAAGACCGCACCATCTGGATAATCAATAGAACCCTTTTGCATGGTTTTTAAGGCCAGCTCATTGGCGTAGGTGAGCCTCATTTCGCTCGTGTCTTTACGAAAGCGTATGGTGATCAAAGACCATTGTTTTGGAAAGTCGGCATATTGGTTGAAATGAATGTCATTCATTTGATCCTTGCCAGAGTGGTCAGAAGAATAGACTTGGCAGGCAAGTAGGAGGTTAAAAATCAAAATATAAATTTTCATACACTTCATCATATCCTTGGATCTTTCTTTGACAAGCAGGTGTACTTGACAGAAATGCTTTTGCTTTTGAAAGAATTTTTTTTTGCAGACAATCACTACCGTTTAAATTTAAAATTTTTAATATGAAACTTATGTTCGCGGTAGCACTGGCCATTCTTTTGAATAGCCTTCCGACATTCACGACTTCTTTTTTTGAACAAGATGCTTTCCTGCCACTAGCAGACTCTCATGTCGTTATGAGCAATGTCGTCAAGCTAGTCAGAGCAACAAGTATGATTAAGAAGAAATCTGAATCAAAGTCTTTGTTTGCTGTGAATTCGAAGCATTCAGTGTCTAGAAAAAGAGTTTCTGATTTTTATCATATTCTTTATTATTCTGCCTTTCATTCTCATTTTAATTTTAAGCTTTATCCCACACCACCACCGACTCATTCTTAGTTGGATGAGGATCTTTTAAGATTTTTTTGAAGGTGGTTTATGCTCTCTAAAATTGTTTTGTTAGTCCTTTTATTAACTTCTTTGTCCGCACGGGCGGATAAAGATCTTCATGAAAGCCAGTTGGCCGTTAAGGCGGGCAATAAAGAATTAAGATTTTCTGGTTACTTTGATGGCTATTACGCCAATGATTTCAACAATCCTATCGATGCACAGAAGGATTTAGACCTTAATGCCAATGGAGGTAGACAATTCACCTCCAATCCACTTTATGATAAACAGTTTTCAATTGGGTATGGGTTTTTACAAGTTGAGTACGAATACAATAATGTTGGTTTTAGGCTGGCCCATCATTTCGGGGACATTGTCCAGAAGATGTATATTAGCGAGCCTGAAAGATTAAAAAATATTCGTGAAGCTTCGGTTACGATTAGATTTAATCATGAGTTGTTCGCTGAAATTGGATATTTGCCATCCATTTACGGCTTTGAGACTTTTATCAATAAAGATAACCTTCACGCTCACCGTATTCAGATGACTGACTTTGCGCCTGATTACGACGCTGGTGTGCGCCTTTATTGGAAAAAGTCAGAGCATGAAGTCATTAAGTTCCAGGTAACAAATGGCTGGCAAGTCATGAGGGACACAAACAAATCTCAAGCAGTTGGTGGGGCCTATGTTTATGAAGTAAAAGGTCACTATCAGATTAATTGGGGACAATTCTTTGGTGATGAAGCTGTTGCTGGTCTAAGAACTTCTTATCGCTACTACAATAATCTTTTTGCCAAAATTCAGCTTAACGACAAGTGGATTATTGCACCTATGCTAGACATTGGTTGGGAGCAAAAAGTTCGACCAGGAAGTGTCGGCAAGTCTTGGATCCCTTGGCAGTCTTACG
The DNA here is from genome assembly GCA_947448495.1 of Bacteriovoracaceae bacterium. Lineage (GTDB taxonomy): Bacteria > Bdellovibrionota > Bacteriovoracia > Bacteriovoracales > Bacteriovoracaceae > Peredibacter. The sequence goes on from CANFNX010000189.1 coordinate 2,028, forward strand.
CATTTAGTGCCCGTTATGCTTTACATCCAAAGCATGGTCTTGCTGCTCGAGTCGATCGTATCTTTGATCCCAATTGTATTATCCCTGAGTTGAAAGTGCAGACTAATCACGGCTGGATTTCAAATGGTATGACCTTAACTTATGAGTATTTGTTGAATAAAAATCTGACCTATCGAATTGAAGGTAGATATTTAAAGACGCGTGATAAAAATTTTAGAACGAGTCATGCCAACAAATTCCGTAGTGAAGAAGCCTTCCTGATGTCTCAAGTGGCAATGTCTTTCTAGTATGCTCAAACTGTTAATCATCATTCTTTTCATTCCATTCTTGTCTTACGGACAAGAATGGAAGACGTTCCAATTAGTAAGTGGTTGTGACATCTTTGATATGAAAGGACAATTGATCAGGCGGTTTCTTGGTGATTACTGCCTCTTTTTAGATGATGGCAGAGTTATTTCCAGAACTCCGTCCGCCTTAACCATGTATGACACAAACTCAGCACCTCTTTGGTCGTTAAAAGAATTTCTTCATCATCACATGAGCCTTTCTCCAGACGGTCAGAGAATTCTTGCCATTGGTGGTGCGACACGAATCGTGAATAAAAAAGTGACGAAAATGGACAAGGTCATGGTGATCTCCCTGAAAGGCGAGATTTTACATGAAATCACTTCTGATAAATTAATGAAGCAAGTACTAAAGGATTTTGTTATTCATTTAACTCATCAAGAGATGACGGACAATCTTAAGGCCACGCAGGAATTATCTCATTTTAATAGCGTTTATGAGATACCTAAATTGGATGACTCGGTTAAGAGCTCTTTTCTGAAAGAAGGTTCTATTATTGTGAATGGCCTCGAAGATGGTCTTTTTATTCTTACGCCAGATCTGAAAGAAATGAAGTTCCATTTGATGGTACCTTCTGCCTATAAACATAGGATTCATGATGCTCAGATCCTTCCCAATGGTCATTTGATCTATTTCAATGATGTGACCAGCGATTTTTCGGCATTCAATATTTCATCCGCGATTCAAGAATATGATTTATCTTCAAAGAAAGTGGTTGAAAATATTGCTGCTGAACCTAAGCAGCTTTTTTATTCTCCTCTGGCGGGGAGTGTTCAGAAGCTAGATGCAGATCATTTTCTTTTTACTCACTATATCCTTGGAACCTATATTTACTCACTAAAAGAAAAACGCATCTTAACCTCCCTGACTCAAACACACCAAATTGGTCTCACTCATAAATACACTCAGCAAGTCAAAGCACTCAACCTTTCTAAGTTTTTGACTCATTGGAGATAGAAAAACTTATTTTTGGCAATTTGGGCAATAGTAGGTTCCCCGCTGTGCCAGGAGAATTTTTTTGACCGGAGTCTTGTGACAGAGCAGGCAAGTTTTCTGATAAAACACCACGAGGTGTTGCACACCTTTGCCTTTCTCTCCGG
>CANFNX010000190.1 GCA_947448495.1 Bacteriovoracaceae bacterium
GAGTAAATTTTTAAAACAACATCTCTATAGTGATAATGTTCAGCATCGATATTGATGAAAACATCTTCTCTCTTGGCCTCTTGAAGAATACGCCGGAGTCGAGGAGCAACTTTAGAATAAGTCGCCTCAAATGCCTGAGGCTTGAATTCGTGACTAAGGGCACTTACCTTAATGGAAACATGAGCTGAAAAAATACCAGCTGAATTTTTTTCACCTTTGGGGATATGGTGCTTAAGCCCATGAATTAAATTAAGAACTTTCTCGAAATACTCATCTGCTTCTCTCGCTGATACGACAAGTTCCCCAAGTTGATCTAATGTTGCATTTCGCTGACTGAGCCTCAATTCTCTCAAAGTTTTATCAGAAGTAGAAATGCTTTCCCCTGCAATAAATCTTTTGGCCATGGCCCTTACGGCATAACGAACACAAGCTGCAAGGATTGGGGCCGGTAAAAGATTGGCAAAAAAATTAATGATCGAAAAAAGAACAGATAAATAAAGCGGTAAAGGCCTAACACCTCTTTTCTTATTTTGAGTCAAGTGATCGGAGTCGGACTTAAGCCTTCTGAGGCTTTCGATTAAATTTCTTTTAACTTCCGCCCCATTTTTATCATGATCTAGTGAGGGCAGTAGTGCTAAAAACTTCAAAAGATGAACGCGAATCAGGTCATATTGAGCAGTAAGGGTGAGGCCGTAATCGGAAACTTTTTCGAAAAAAGTTGAACGATAATCTCCCACTTCTTTGATGAGTTTTTTTAACAAAAGTTTCGACTGCTCATCTACATCTTTCCACTCATCTTTTTTGAGTAGGTTTGGTAAATTATTTTTATAGGTGACCCACTCGATTTCGGATGGAAACTGAGCAGTGGACAAGGAAGATATTTTCTCAATGTGCTCTTTAAGGATAAAAAGCTTTTTATCAGCTTCCTGATCAATAACACTGATAGAGGATTCATGTACCTTCAGTAAGGCAAGCTCCCTCGAAAGTCTTCTTGTTCCAATATAGATTGTCTTTTCCTCAGGTCTTAAAGCACAAAGAAAAGGAAAAGATGCAACAATGACCTCTCTCCTGAACCCTTTGGCCAGACCAAGTGATTGTGCGAAGTTAATGAGCAATTGAATATCTGAATGCGGGCTATTTTCTGGAAGAAGGAGATGTTCAAATTCTTCGTAATAGCAAATCATCCACTCATTAAACACTTTACGTTTTACAACAGGCAATCCCACAATCGTCCTCCGGAAAAGAATGATAAAATGTACCTTTATTTTTATTTTTCGAAAAGAACGGTGTTGAGGCAAATTTGACGGGACTGTTTCTTGAAGACTACAATAATCTCATGAAGAAGTTTGTCTTTTTAATGATCTTTACGTGTCTAAGCTTTGATGCATTTGCTGGTTATACCCTCAAAGACCTAGAAGTTCTGACACAGGAAGATAATTATGATGAATTTTTTTCCCACGCTCTAGATATTAGGCCGGCCGAGAGGCAGGGTGTCTGGAAAGAGATGCTGTCAAAAATGGCCGACGGACTAGGACAATCAATTCTCAATAGAAGCGAAATCAGCAAAGAAAATTTCCTAAAAATTGAAAAAATTTATCTTTGGCCTGCTTTAAGAACTGATGATGTCTTTAAGGGTCATCGACAGGCGATTGGATTGAGATACCTCAAACAGTGCCTAAAATTAGATCAACCATGTTGGCCAGACTATAAGAATTTCTGGGAGATTGATCCAAAGGATCCTGAACTGGCCATCAAGTTGGCCGAACTTGCTCTAGGTCGAGAGGGATCACCCATACCCACATGGAATTTTTTGGATGTAGCTCTGAAAAGCCCCTTAAGTGAATTCTACTGCAAAAAAGAATTTGTTTTGGAAGCCATTTTTGGAAAACTTGAGATTGATTACATTCGCCTAACCAAAGAGGGCGATTTACTCAAAAAAATTGACGAAACAGTCCATCCTGACTGCCTCATTTCATTTAATAAATGGCTTCAAGAGAAATTATTGAAACCGAACAGAACCATTGACCGTGAACTCTCCTTTCAGATACTAAGCGCTCAAGGTAAAACGAGCCAAGAAATATTAGATTTTTTCTATACTGCTTATCTCTTGGAAACACCCTCGCAGGGAGACCTGTTTAATCTGGCCTGGAGTCGTTTGAACGAGTTAAGTAAAAATAGCACTCGCAGGGAAAAAGTTTTAGCTATTTTCAAAAATCTTGACCCTTTACCTGATGAGTTATTTGCGAGTTCTGATGAAAATAAAAAACGTATTATACTCTCCCACTTCAAATTAAAATTTCCAGAATACCTAGATTACTACTCACAGCAATGCTTGAATTACTATCAGGGCAAAACGACCTTTAAAAATGGTAATCCTACAATGAAATGTCCAGATCTCATGAAACTAGATAATGCTAAGAATTTGATTGGAAATGATAAAGTTGAGACTTTCTTCAACACGACTAAGTTATAATTTTTAAATCTAATTGCATTCTTTGAGAGAATTCACTCAAACGAGAACCAAAATCTATTTAAAAGACAAAAAAAAGACCACCCGAAGGTGGCCTTATTCTTTCAGAAATCTGATCAGAGATTACTTAAGGTGGTTAGAAACAAGTTTAGTCATTTCGAACATAGTAACTTGTTTTTTACCGCCGAAAACAGCTTTAAGCTTGTCATCAGCATTGATAGCACGACGGTTCTTAGCATCTTGAAGGTTGTTCTTCTTGATGTAAGCCCATACTTTCTTCATAACTTCAGTGCGAGGAATCGGGTTTCCACCAACGATTTCAGCAAGCTCTTTTGAAGGGTTAAGCGGCTTCATGAAAGCAGCATTTGGCTTACGAGCTGATTTCTTCTTTGGAGCAGCAGCTTTTTTAGCAGTTGCTTTTGGAGCAGCAGCTTTCTTAGCAGTTGCTTTTGGAGCAGCAGCTTTTTTAACTGTAGCTTTTTTAGCAGTTGCTTTTTTTGCTGTAGCTTTCTTAGGAGCAGCAGCTTTCTTTGTTGTCTTCTTAGCCATAAAAATTCCTCCGTCTAAGTTGGGAAACAATATTTCCCTTTGGTTGTTATTTGGCCTGTATACGAACTATAAGACTTTTACCCATTCAATAATATTTTGGTTTATCCCGAAAGATTTACCGGTTCTTTTGTAACCGTGACTTTCGTTCAAAGCGATCATTCTAAAATTATCCATAGGACAATAATTAATCACTTTTGCCACTTGAGACTTCTTAGCTTCAGTCTCATAAAAATTTTTAATCATATGAGAAAAGCCATTTCCTTGAAACGCCATTTTAATTGGCGTGTTCTTAGTAAAAAGGGTATCTCCATCTTTCTTCATTAGTAC
>CANFNX010000191.1 GCA_947448495.1 Bacteriovoracaceae bacterium
CCTTTTTGTTTAACCTAGAACATCCTCTACTAAAATACCTTTCGGAAAAACAACGGCGTGATATTGAACTTATCAAGCTAGGTAAAGAAGTCGTCCCTTCAATATTGAATAATTTGTATAAATGTTGATGGATTTTTTAAAATGGCGCAATCGGTACGATTCGAACGTACGACCTCTTGATTCGTAGTCAAGTGCTCTATCCAACTAAGCTACGACTGCGCTGATGAGTGGATAGTTTTAAACGAAGAGACGCCAGTAATCAAGATTGAATTTTGAATTGTTTTAACCTAAAAAAAATCAATAATTTCAACAAGATGCATTTTTAAAGGAACTGCGCCAACGGAAATCCCACAGAAAGCCCATACATTGAAGCCTCCCGTGAGCCATATTTCCAGTTGATATAGTTGAATTCAAGAAAGGTTCGCGACCCAAATCGGGCCCAAAAATTTTGATAAACCACATCCCTCTGAGGGCTTAAAAAGCCGCCCATGGTGAAGCGATAATTCTCTAATCCAAATGGATGATGGAAGGCAAGCTCCACACCTTGAGGATAAATCATCTGCGTATAAAGTGGATCTCTAACGTCATAGCGATAAGAGAGGGCCTGAAGTCCTAACAATGTGGAAACGATTAATCGATCATCATAAAATTTTCCAATTTCAGATCCCACATAAAGACCTGCATGATTGAAAACAGACTCTTTCATCACCAGTGCTTCAAAAAATTTCAATGAGTGAATGTTGTTTAAATAGTAACTGCCATACAACATGAGTGAAGGAAGAATTTCTGTTTTCGTCGTTTTGTTCCCAAATGTACTTTTGTAATCATAAGGGCCAAGTCCCATGGCGGTTCTCAAACGATGAATGCGTTTAGGAAATTGCACCTTGAAAATAATTTCTTTGCGCTCCCCCTTTTCATTTATAACTGGAAACCTTGCCTCTCTTCCTTCGGAAAAAGAAACAACATAGGGCCCATGGTGTTTATCAAGTGTCTTATATTCACTTGAAATCCAATTCACTTTGAGAGTGGGAATAATTTTATCTTCAACCTCCTCTCTCAACATTTCACAACCAAGACTAAGAAATTCTCCGTCAAATCCAGCCACCTGCACGTTGTAGCCACTACAAGAATAATCTACGAGAATCGTTTTATTTTTTAGACTCCCGGATTGAATATGAAAATGAACCTCGCCTACTTTTTTCCCCTCATGATAGACGCCAATCTTGGTGGGATCAAAAATCGAGATATCAATATCAGTAAATTCAGACTCATTTAAGATTTGTGGAAGAAAAGTGACATCCTTGTAACGATAGTGAAGATGCGCTTTTTCTTCATTCAATGTTTTTAACCGCACTTTTAAGAAAGGTAGGAGAATATTTTCTTTAGATCTGTCCCAGCGAATATTTCCCACAAACTCAGTTTTAATATTGGGAGCAGATGAAATAATTTGAATATCTTTTGTCGTGATATTTAAAAGTTTATCATCTCGATTGATGATAGGAATCGGAAGAAAACTTTGATTAGCAAAAATTGGAGATGTTAAAAATAATGAGATGAAGAAAATCAAAAATAATTTACTCATAAGAGTATTTCATCATGAATCGGTAAATATCTGGGAAAAATCTCGATGAAAAAATGGCGGAGACGATGAGATTTGAACTCATGGAAGGTTTTACCCTTCGCACCCTTAGCAAGGGTGTGGTTTAAGCCACTCACCCACGTCTCCGTTATTTGGCTTAGAAACACTTACCAAGATCTCAATGTAAAAAGTGGCGGAGGACTAGGGATTCGAACCCCAGGTAGGCGTTAACCCACGACAGTTTTCAAAACTGTTGCCTTAAACCGCTCGGCCAGTCCTCCACTACAGGACATTTACTATAAAGAAATCCCAGAAAAAAGACAATCGCTATTTACGTATCTCTTTTAGACCACCCATGTAAGGCCAGAGGGCCTCTGGGATCTGAACAGAACCATCCTGTTGTTGATAGTTTTCAAGGATCGCCACAACCGTTCTTCCCACTGCCAGTCCTGAGCCATTCAAAGTGTGGGCATATTCAACCTTGCCTTCTTTATTACGGAAGCGAATATTGGCCCTTCTCGCCTGAAAATCACCACAATTGGAGATAGAGGAGATCTCACGATACTTATTCTGACTCGGAACCCAAACTTCAAGATCAATGGTTTTTTGCGATGCAAAACCCATATCTCCAGTGCAGAGAGCAAGAGCCCGATATGGAAGATTTAATTTCTCAAGAATTTCACAAGCACTATCGATCATTTTTTGATGAATCTCTTGAGACTGTGATGGCGCACAAATAGAAACCATTTCAACTTTATTGAACTGATGCATACGAATCAAGCCTTTCACATCCTTTCCGTGGGACCCGGCCTCAGAGCGGAAGCATGGAGAATAGGCAGCATACAAATAAGGGAGTTCGCTTTCCTCCATGATTTGCTCACGTTTAATATTCGTTAACGTCACCTCAGAAGTAGGAATAAGATACCAAGGTTGCTCAGAATTTAATTTAAACAACTGATCTTCAAACTTTGGAAGATTACCAGTACCAATGAGAGATCTTTCATGAGCGATAAAGGGTGTCATCATTTCAGTGAAGCCTTTGGAGGCTTGATGATCCAACATAAAATTAATAAGTGCTCTTTCCAATCTCGCGATACCTGCACGATAGATTACAAAACGTGCCCCTGTGATTTTTGCAGCCGTTTCAAAATCTAGCATGCCCAGTTTTTCACCAACATCTGCATGATCAGCAGGTGTGAAATCAAATTTTCGAGGAGTTCCCCAGCGTTTAACTTCCTTGTTTTCTTCCTCTGACTTTCCAACAGGGACAGAAGCATCGGGAAGATTAGGAATATTGAGCAACAGACTTGTTTGTTTAGCCTGAACTTCTTCAAGTTCTCTGGCATCAGCTTCCATTTCTGCTTTTAAGCTCGCTACCTGATTCATTTGAGTCGTAGCGTCCTGCTTATTTTTTTTAAGCTCACCAATTTCACGAGACAGTTTATTCTGTTCGGCTTTTTTTGTTTCGGAAGAAGTTGTAAGTGCTTTGCGCTTTTTATTTAATTCAACCACTTCATTTAAAACGGAGGTATCGAAATTTCTATTTCCTAAACTCGTTTTAATACTTTCAAATTCTGTTTCAATTTTTCTAATGTCTAACATGATATGCACCTATTGCATGAGATTGATATATGACTCTATTTGTGCCTTGTCTGAGGCTTCTGGATTCATTTCAAGATACAATTTATACGCTTCTACGGCAAGTGCACCCTGTCCAAGCAATCGGTAAACATCACCAATTTTTTTATGAACA
>CANFNX010000192.1 GCA_947448495.1 Bacteriovoracaceae bacterium
ATACAATTGCTCGTAAAATTGCCACTGAAGTCGTGACTGAAGATATCAAGGAAGGACGTAAGTTTGCTGTAACTGACAAGAACCTTGAGAAATATCTAGGGCCTATTAAATTTGATCGCTCTCCAATCGAAGAGAAGCCTCAAGTGGGTCTTGTAAACGGTCTGGCATGGACATCTGTTGGTGGTGAGCTTTTGAATATTGAAGTTGTGACTGTTCCTGGTAACGGTAAAATTCAAGTCACTGGTAACTTGAAAGAGGTGATGAGAGAGTCTGCTTCGGCTGCGCTTTCTTATGTAAGATCAATTTCAAATCGTATCGGTGTGGATCATGAATGGTATACCAAGAATGATATCCATATTCACGTACCAGATGGTGCAACTCCAAAAGATGGTCCTTCTGCAGGGATCACCATGGCAACTGCTCTTACTTCGGCCATTGCCAACATTCCTGTACGTCAGGACGTTGCGATGACGGGTGAGATCTCTCTCCGTGGACGTGTTCTTCCGATCGGTGGATTGAAGGAAAAAATCCTTGCCGCTAAACAGGCCGGCATTACAACTGTGATCATTCCAGAGAAGAATAAAAAAGATCTAGTGAAAATCCCTGACGAGATCCTGAACGGAATTGAAGTTCGTCCAGTTTCTGAAGCAGAGGAAGTTTTAAGAGTGGCCTTGAATCTTTCTAAACCAGAAGAATTCATGAAAGCTCGGGCCCTTAAAGTGCTAGATGGAGAGGCAAACCTCGAAGTTGCGAATTAAAACCCTTCAAAAACCCGGCTTCGGCCGGGTTTTTTTGTTTGACACCTTCCCCTTAGATACCTAATATAGACCCTCAATTCGACAATGTGGGCGTTTAGCTCAGCTGGGAGAGCGCTACCCTTACAAGGTAGATGTCGGGGGTTCGATCCCCTCAACGCCCACCATATTCCACTTTGTCCCACCAAATCATTAAGACAATCTAAATACTTGAATTCAGGAAATAACTGCTCTCTTTCAAGAGCAGCATTAATCATTTACACTAACTATGTTATTGGAAAGACGAAAATTTGGAGCTCGCCCTTATGAAAAAGAATGTCGTGATCATTGAAGATGAAAAAGAGATCGTGGAAGCGATTAAATTTGTTTTAGAAAAAAATGATTTCGAAGTTTTTGGTTACGGCTCCGCTGAAGAATTTTTTTCGACCAAAAGCTGGCCGTCTCAGTGTGTGTATCTCGTGGATTGGAACCTCCCAGGCATTAAAGGCACGGATATTATTAAGACCATCCGTTTGAACGATAAAATCTCTCCTATCTTTATGGTGTCGGCCTATAACAATAAAGATCAAGTGGTGGAGGGGCTAAAGTCTGGTGCTGATGACTATATTACTAAGCCCTTTAATTTTGAAGAACTCCTCGTACGAGTGAGTAATGCCCACTCGAAGTATAATCATCTTCAAGATAATTTAATGAATGTGGGAATTAAGCTTATTCCTGAAGCTCATTCAGTGATAAAAGACGGAGCGACGGTTAATTTAACAGCTCGTGAATTTGTCATTTTTCAGCATCTCTTTAAAAAACAGACTGATCCAAGTTCGCGAGAAGAACTCATTTCCCAGTTTGAAAAAGATATGGAGATGACTGAGAGGAATATCGATGTCCATATTTTTTCTCTAAGAAAAAAAATGACGAAACTCAATATCAGTATCGAGACTGTTTGGGGCACAGGTTATAAAATAGTCCTTTAGAAAAGCATTCTAAATTCAAGTTCAAATCGTCCTACTTTAGGAACGTTTTTACCTGCAACTGTTTGTACAACGTTGAAATTAATTTGCGCCGGGAGAAGAAATTTCTTCTTAAGAAAAGGCTGAATAGTTGAAACAGTCGTTGTTAACTGAACCTGGTGCTCCATCTTATCTGTGTTATAAGCGAGGAATTTATCTGCTTGACCATAGTTTGAGTTGAACTCAGATGGCATCTGGTACATAAAACGATAAACAGGAGTGAAAGATAACCAGTCATTTACGCCAAAAGTACCATTCACCATCCAGTTAATTTTATCACCATACTTCACGTTGAATTGACCTTTGTCTGACGACAGCGTGAAATCTCTGCTCGAAGGAATTCGCAACTCTTTATTTGTGGCGGTTTGATAAGTGTAGCGAAAAGTTGTTCCGAAGTTAACATAGTCATTGAAGACATAACCAGTCGCTAGTTCACTGAATACGTCTACTTGACCATCTCCAAAGCCAACATCTTGAAGAATATCAGGATCATCCTGTCGTCCTGTAGGCAGAATCAGGCCAGGATAAAACATAAGACCCCAAACTCCACGGTCCACAACTTTTGTCATGAAGCCTGTTTCCATATCACCGTAACCAGTTCCGTACCAGTCTCCAATAGGTTTGTAGCCATAGTTATTGGTAATAAAAGATTGAACTGTTCTTGCATCAGCATCAATCATGGAGCGAAGATTTGCGGCAATGGTCGCATCCATTACACCGCCATTATGTTGCTCTAGATAGTCTGCCGCTGCCTCGTAGGTATTTCCCTTCGTTCTTTTGATCGCTGCTGAAACCTGAGCTTGATAATAAGCAATCTCGCCGTAAAACATTACGCGATCAGTGATTCCGTATCCAAAGCCAGTTCCTTGCACATTGAACTGGGCCGAGGCATCAACTTTATATTCTCCCACAGATAAGTTTTTATAAACCTCTGGTGGAAGGGCCTGTTGAAGAGTTCCCCCAAAAGCTGGGATTTGATCCAATGTCGCTGCATCAACGCGGAATTGACCTCCAAGAGATTTTTCAGAACGAAATTGATTGAAGTTTGAGTTCACTTTTGATGTCACAACATTTCTATAACCAACGATACGGACGCCTTTTGGAAGTGTTTTCCAAACCTGGGCCGAAGTTGAAAGAGAAGCACCGATGGTTAGAGCGGCAAGGATCCATTTCATGGTTAATTCCTTAAAACGTTTTGAACTTGTGTACATTTTACAGGAGTCCGGGATGGGTATAAAGAAATGACACGGTGCTATGTAAAAAGGAAAGGGTGCCTGTTATCTTTTTTACGCAGTGCTTATAATAGCCAAAACAACGACTTATTGGTGACTTAGGGGTATTATGGTTAAGATTTTTTTGTTTACACTTGCTTTTCTCTCCCTCGTTTCATGTGGCCAGAAGAGTATTATCAAAGCCGATGTGAAGTCATTAACAACGGCGGAAGCCTATGGGGATGGTAAGTATGTGATTAGACCCCTCTATATGCCTCTTTCAGATCAGGCGATTTCAGTCTTTAATTCACCGGTTGAGAAGGTCGATTTCATAGCTGGGGGACTGGCCC
>CANFNX010000193.1 GCA_947448495.1 Bacteriovoracaceae bacterium
ATTTGGCCGTCAGATCTTTGTAAAACTGACCTGATCCATATCGGCTCTCAACCTGTCCATAACAAAAGTTGTTTGACACTGGTAAAATAACATTATCCAACAGGTCTAAACAAAGTTTTGTATCATCAGCTGACCAGTTATCTCCATCTGAAAAATGGAAAGGATAAATGTTCCATTCATTGGGATTGTAGTCTTTCTCAATGATTTCTTTGCATAGATTATACGCCGAAGAAATCAGCGTCCCCCCACTCTCGCGAGTGCGGAAAAAGGTCTGTTCATCAACTTCTTTGGCGGTGGCATCGTGAATAATGTAGCGAATTTCAATATCTTTATATTGAGATTTTAACCAAAGGTTAATCCAGAATGATTCGGTACGAACAATCTCTTTTTGCTCATCACCCATAGAGCCGGAAACGTCCATCATATAAATTACGACAGCAGCGTTTTGCATTTCAATTTTTGTATCAGCTGAGCGATAGCGGAAATCACGTCTGATAGGGATGACAGCAGGATTCTCAGGATCATAAGAATCCATCGCAATCTGACGTTTCAGAGCTTGTTTGTATGTTCTTCTTAAATGGCGAAGGGAATCAGGACCAGTGGTCCCGATATTCGTATAGCGATCCACCACCGACTGAAGTGACTTCTTTCCTTTGGGCTCAATATTAGGGAGCTCTAATTCTTCCCCCAGAATTCGCGCCAATTCATCTAACGATAGTTCAACCTCAAGCTCCTTGTTTCCCTCACCTTCGCCGGCCTCACCCTGACCAGGCTGACCATTAGGATCTTTTTGACCGTCAACCGGATCACCTGGCTGACCTTGACCTTGACCCATACCGCCCTGTGATTTATCGCCAAAGCGGAAACGAGGTATATCGATACTTGGCATAGGCACAGTAAATTTATCTGTGCCTTTTGGAACAATTTGGGAGCCATGTGAGACATACTTGCGCAAATTATCTCGGATTCGTCCTTTGACAATTTTTCTAAAGCGAGCATGATCTCGTTTAATTGGATGATCCACTCAAACCTCTTATGACTTAATTGAGTCACCTTTAGCAAAAATACTGGCCACAAAATTTAAGGCATCGGTGGCGCAAATATCACAATAACCAAAGTTTTTAATCAGACGGCTCTTCACCACTTCAATTTTTTCCTGGGTTTGCTTATCAACCACATTCGAAATAATTGTCGTGAGCTTAATCGTATCACGCTGATCCTCGAAAAGTTTGAGCTCTAGAGCACGATGAAGGCGTTCATTCATCTTATAGTCAAATTGTTTGCCTTCAATCGCCAAGGCCCCGATGTAGTTCATAAGTTCTCGACGAAAATCATCTTTTCGAGATTCAGGAATATCAATTTTTTCCTCAATCGCACGCATAAATCTCTCATCAGCTTCTTCTAACTTATTTGAGTATTTATTACGGATTTTTTCTTTTTGCGTATACGCTTTAACGTTATCAACGTAGTTCGCGCACAACGTTTGAATCGCAGACTCATCTACAGAGATTGCCTTCTGAACATCATTCTTAACGATATCTTCGTACTCTTGGCGACAAACGGCTAACATTTCACGGTAATGATCCATTTGCTCAGGAGAGTTTACCAAAGCATGGTGCTTAAGGCCTGACTCTAGTTCATTAAAAACCATAAAAGGATTCAAGCACCCAACATGACCGTTCTTCACAAGAGCATTGGAGATTTTATCTTGAATATAACGAGGAGAAATACCTTCAAGACCTTCTCTCACAGCTTCTTTACGAAGTTCTTTAACGTTATCTTCATTGTAACCAGGTAGTGTTTTACCGTTATAAAGTTTCAATTTTTGAAGTTTTGTAAGGTCAGACTTTTTTGGCTCTTCTAAACGAGTCAAGATAGCCCAAGTTGAGGCCATCTCAATCGTATGAGGAGCAATATGGATATTAGGAATCGTGTCCTTGTTGTAGTCCTTGCGATAGATACGCGACTCTTGATCCAAACGAGTAATATAAGGCACATCGATTTTAACCGTACGGTCACGAAGAGCTTCCATAAATTCGTTTGATTGGAGCTTGCGATACTCTGGCTCGTTGGTATGGCCAAGAATCACAAGATCAATATTCGTTTGTGCAAACTTCTTAGGCTTAATGGATTGCTCTTGTGAAGCCCCAAGAAGATCATACAAGAAGGCCACATCAAGCTTTAACATCTCGATAAATTCTACAATCCCGCGGTTAGCGATGTTGAATTCACCATCAAAGTTAAAGGCACGTGGATCTGAATCAGAACCATAAATAGCAATTTTTCGGTAGTTAATGTCACCTGTTAATTCAGTTGAATCTTGGTTTTTCTCATCTTTTGGCTGGAACGTACCAATCCCTCGACGGTCTTTTTCAGAGAGGATCAAGCGCTTCACACGAATGTGCTTCATCACCTTGTTCCAGTCACCATTATACTTCAACATGTATTCATTTAGAATAAAGCGACAAGCAGGATTCACTTCACCTTTGATCTTAACTTTGTAAGGAGATTTATTCGCCTTAGAGAGCTCAGCAAGAAAACGTTCTCTTACTTCTTGAGGAAGAAGCTTAAGGGGCTCTTCATGCATGGGACTTTGGAAAATTTTCTGTCCACCTAAAATTTGCGAGCCCTCATCATCAACCCACTCATAGGTATAAAGGGCGCCCTCATCTGAGCGAGAGTAGTGCTCGAGACCTTTTTTTAATAAGCGAGACACCGAAGATTTAGCCGAACCAACTGGACCATGGAGAAGGAGAACACGCTTCTCTGTTCCATAACCAAGGGCCGCCGATTGAAAGAAATTCACCATTTTCATCAGATGGACATCAATTCCAAAAATAGCATCTTTTCCATTTTCAAATGGATCATCGAAAAAATGATAGCGAACGACATCTTTTTTATACTCAGTATATTGAGACGTACCATAACTCATAATCATGTCGTATATGCGTTGAAACGAATTTCGCGCGAGTGACGGATTCTTCATCACCATGTCGACATAGTCTTGAAAACTCCCCTGCCAATGGAGATGAGAAAAGTCCTTTGGATTGTAATGTTGCGAAATAAAAGACTGAATATCAAAATTTGGCATCGACTCCCCCCGGAGGCAGTTTAAGGCCTATAAGCCCTTAATTTATTGTACTCTTTAAAGGTAGCTTCTCCAAACAAATCCAACAAGATGGCAAAAAGCAACAGTCACCAAACCCGAGTACTTTTGTCGGGCTACAGACCCTTGAGTTTATGTTTGACTTAAATACAGTTCACCCTATCATTAAATGGGAATGGGACATTTTTAAAGGCTTTATG
>CANFNX010000194.1 GCA_947448495.1 Bacteriovoracaceae bacterium
AGTCGGCATTGAAGACAAGGATCCGGCCGTGCATGCTGGCAGCTCCTACCACAAACTCTGTAGCGATATCATCATTCGCAGTGGCGATGGAACAAACCAGTGAACCTAGTCCCATTCTTGAGAGGTTGATGGCCTCCTCAGTGGTTTTATAAGGCATCAGAGTTGAAACGGGGCCGAAAGCTTCGATATTGTGACAATCAGTTTTTTCAAATGGTTTATCATTCAGAAAAAGAATCGGAGGCATGAAGGCACCATTTTTAGCATCAGCACCGATGACGTTGAATTCATCAAGATTTCCATAAACAATTTTTTGGGAGCGAGCGAGTTGATTAACTTTCAGACGCACTTCTTGACGTTGAGTCTCACCGGCAAGAGGGCCCATGCGAACATCTTTATTTTCCGGATGACCAATAGTGGTCGTGGCAAGGCGTTTACTTAATCCTTCTTGAACGGCCTCAATCAGATTTTCAGGCACAATCAGTCTGCGAACAGCAGTGCATTTCTGTCCCGCTTTGATGGTAATTTCTTTTGCCGCTTCTTTAATGAAGATATCAAACTCAGGCGATCCTGGTTTCACATCCAGGCCCAGAACCATGGCATTGAGTGAATCGGCCTCTAAATTAAAAGGAACTGATTCTTCTACCAGACGCGGATGAGCTTTGAGCATTTTTCCAGTCGATGCTGAACCGGTGAATGTGATCACATCCTGGTTCATCACATGATCGAGAATGCCACTGGCCGATCCACAAATAAGTTGAAGGGAGCCTTCTGGTAAAATTTTTGAGGCCACGATTTCTCGCACCACTGCTTCAGTTAAAAAGCTCGTGATGGTCGCCGGTTTCACAATCGCCGGAACTCCGGCAAATAAGTTCACAGCAATTTTTTCCAGCATTCCCCACACGGGAAAGTTAAAAGCATTTATATGAACGGCTACCCCTTGCTTAGGAACACAAATGTGATGACCCACAAAAGTTCCACCCTTGGAGAGTTTTTCCATATTGCCATCAACGTAGTAAGGCAGATCCGGAAACTGGCGGCGTAAAGAGGCATAGGCAAATAAGTTTCCAATCCCGCCTTCAATATCAATCCATGAATCCACGCGTGTAGCACCGGTGAGATAACTGATTTTATAAAATTCTTCTTTTTTCTCAGAAAGATGAAGGGCCAGAGCTTTCAGCATACGTCCACGTTCCTGAAAGGTCATCTTACGCAGATGTTTTCCAGCTGAATTACGAGCATAATCCATCATGTCCGCAAAATTTAAGCCTTGAGAACTAGCGGTATAGAGTGCTTCACCAGTTACTGCATTGAAAAGTTTCTGGCCTTCGCCTTGCCCTTTCATCCATTTCCCTAAAGCGTAGTTTTCGAGTTGACGCATAAGTCTTCCTTATCTTTTTTTGCAAAATATGAAGGAAACTTTAGCATTGGTGCTATGGCAGAGGAAGGCGAAGAAATAATTTTTAAGTTCTTTAGCCGGACTATTTTATGCCTAGGAAATAAACGGAGGTGATAACAGAGCTTGTCTTGGGGATATGAGTCAATAAAAAAGGGAGGATTTCTCCTCCCCAAAACACTAAAGATAATTCTTTAAACGTTCTAAAATTATTGCTAGTAATTTTAGAATCAGAAATATGATCTCTAAAAGTTTTAATGCCTTAAGCATCCTTGCCTCCAAAGTTTGGTCTTCATTGACCCGGAAGCTCTCGGATTGAAATTAATCTTGAATATGCTAAAATATGGTTTCCCCAAAACTAAGGTTTGCTAGACCGTTTTGGAGTTTTAATGCCTAAAACCCCTCTTATCATGAGGGGTTTTTTATTGGTGCAGTTTTCGTTTTATTTTGTTGAAATTTTTCTGATTTAAAATGATAACTATGACTAATCATATCTTGAAATTTAATCATCACTTTAATTAGGGTTACACTCAATCCTAGATACAGTCGTATACACCACCTTAGTGATTGTAAACTGAGCATGTTTTGTTGCCATTGAGGGATGAAAAACTTCATTTTTTTCTGCATAGCATGGGTTCAGTCATTCAGTGTTCTTGCCTTAGTCAATGGTCAGCCGCTCTTAGGTAAACCAGATCTCGTAAGACTCGAATTCAATGATGAAGATTCAATCTGTAGTGGATTTTTTGCCGGCCATTAGTATTTCATCCAGTCTCGAAAAAAAGAGCAATCGTGATTTTATTTTAAAATACATGCCTCAAAAATCATTTTAGATGTTGGGTTTAATTTCAGACTTGAAACTTGAAAGCACAATCTCTGACATCAAGATTGATAGGAGCATGTATGTCAAAAATTATCTCAATCAACATTAAAAAGTTAGATCTAGAGGATATTGGTGAGATTATTTACATCATTCGCGGTCATAGAGTATTGATCGATTCTGATTTAGCAAGTCTATATGGAGTAGAAACTAAAAGACTGAATAAGCAGGTTCGAAGAAATATTGACCGGTTTCCTGATGATTTCATGTTTCAGCTTACCTCTCAAGAGTATGAATTTTTGAAGTCGCAAATTGCGACTTCAAAACGAGGGAGCGGAGGAAAACAAAAGCTGCCATTAGTCTTCACAGAGAACGGTGTAGCTATGTTATCTAGCGTTTTGAATAGCAAACAAGCCATTAGAGTAAACATATCGATAATGAGAATTTTTACTAAATTACGAAGCATTCATATGTTGGAAAAAATATAGCTAAACAGATAGGCGAAATAAAGAGTGAAACCAATAAGATATTTAAGGTCGTGTTTGAGCGTCTTGATGACTTAGAAACTGATAGACCAGTTCCGCCACAGAAGCGACGAAAGATTGGATTAAAAACGAAATAAAAAAAAAGCCCAGTTTGGGTTAAACTGGGCTTTAGTATCTTTCACTTCTTTCGAAGATCAAAACTGAATTTAAGATGGGGTGGTCGACTGTTTTAAGGCCAACCACCCAATTACATTCTATTTAGCTCATCAGAATAGCAATTTGTAGCAAAAAATCATTATTTCGTAGTTTTTCGCTCAAATAGTGAAATTACTTCTGCATTTTCCACCTTCGGCACTTTGTAACCAAGCTTATTTGTCCCGCCTTGAACGTCTACACCGGCCTTTCGGAGATAGAGGTTCGTCGTTTTGAGTTCATTGTGTCCAACGATACTCATCACACGGGCCAGGCTTTCGCCTCGCGCTAGTAGATTGGTTATAAAAGTGGCCCTCAGGTCATGGAACTTCACAGGCGTAATCCCAACCCCAAAACAAAAATCTCTAGTCACCCGTGCTTGTTCTCCATGTTCCCACTCCGAGAGTCTAGGAAGAACT
>CANFNX010000195.1 GCA_947448495.1 Bacteriovoracaceae bacterium
ATCAAAGTCCGTATAAAAATACTCTTGGGCCAAAAGCAGTGCAGTCTTTTTAAAAAGATCTTCTGTCACCGCTTTGAGTTCTTCTGGAGATTTTACCTTGTAAATTCCCTTCGAAAACGAACCATCGGGAATTTTGATAATCATGGGGAAGCCAAGCTCATCCACGGCCTCCTTGATTTGCTCTCGACTATTGTTAATCACGAAGGTTCTTGGGCCATTAATTTTATTTGAGTGCAGCAGATTCTGCATGTAGATCTTATTGGTGCATCTGAGGATCGATATGGGGTCATCTATGACCACCAGACCTTCACTTTCTGCTTTCTTAGCGAAGCGATAAGTATGATGGTTAAGGGAGGTGGTTTCCCTTATAAAAAGAGCATCAAATTCAGCGATTCGTGAGTAATCTTTTTTTTCGATCAACTCTACCAGCACGTCGTTCTCTTTACCGGCCTTGATAAAGTTCTGTAGCGCCTTCTTATCAGATGGGGGCATGGCCTCTGAAGGATTATGCAAAATCGCTAGATCGTAACGATATTTCTTTTTAGCTTTCGGTTTTCTCCATATTTTTCCTGAATACTCATCAAGAGCACTGGCAAACATATCTTCCCCAGCTGAACTCAGTGTATTGAGGCTTCCAGGACGGATACTTTTGATTTCCCATTTTTTTTCCCATTCAAAATCCACATGTAAAATGGGAGCAGGGAAAAGGTCGAATATTTGCCGGGCCACATCTTGTAACTGCTCTTTATCGGTTTTGCCAAAATAGATATTGATCGTGAGCCCCTCTACCGTAGATTGATTTTTAAAGGCTTTTTGGATCGCCAGATCTAGGTCCTCGGTTTCAAGGGAGTAAAGAAATGATCGGCTCAGATCATTGATCGCCTTCACTGAGGGGATCACAGAATGTCCCCGGGCCTCGGCCAGCAGGGAGCAGTAATACCCATGACTCAGGTATTTATAATTTCGACAAAGATTGATTATTTTAATTCTCTCATTTGAATCCTTGGTGTTTTGAGCATTTTCATCCCAATTCACAAGGTAATCTTGAGGTGTCATGAGCTGTTCGGCAGGGTAGTAAGAGTTCCAGTCCTTAAGTTTTTCGACGATAACAATAATTTTGGCCACGTGCCTTCCAAGTTGTTTTTACATTAAGTACAATATCAGAATGAAACGCATCTTCAAGAGGGACTTCGATCCCTCGAACATTAAAATTCGTAAGGCCAAAGTTTTAGATATTGGTCAATTGGTTGAAGTCGAAAACAGTTGTTTTAATTACGATCAATTAGGCCGTCGTAGTTTTCACTGGATGATTCGGCACGCTCATTCGCTATTTTATGTGGTAGAGCATAAAAAAGTTTTAATTGGTTATGGTCTTGTTTTAATCAATCGTGGCACAAGCCTGGCGAGATTATACTCGATTTGTATCCTGGATGACTTTCAAGGTCTCGGTCTTGCTTCAAAGCTGCTAGATACTCTTGAGGAAAAGTCTTCTTCGGATGAAGATTGCGCCTTCATGCGACTTGAGGTTAAGGCGACTAACAAAGAGGCGATCTCTCTTTATAGAAAACGCGGTTATTTTAAATATGCTGATAAAAATCATTATTACGACGATGGAACCTCTGCTATTTGTTTTGAAAAACAAATAAAAACATTTAAACGTTCTCCACGTTTAAAAATTCCTTATCATCAACAGGGGACGGATTTTACCTGTGGACCCTCGTGTTTGCTTATGGCGATGAAAGCATTTAATCCTGATATAGATTTATCACTCTCTCATGAATTGGATATTTGGCGCGAAGCTACGACTATCTTTATGACTTCTGGGCATGGGGGATGTGGTCCTCAGGGACTTGCTCTCGCGGCCCATCGTAGAGGATTTAAGTCTGAAGTTTATCTTTCTCAATCTGATACGATGTTTATTGAGACGGTAAGGAGCCCAGAAAAAAAGAATATTATTGAGCTGGTGCAAAAAGATTTTGAAAAAAAGATTAAAAAAACATCTATAAAAATGATTAATAAAAAATTAAATCTCTTAGATTTAAAAGATGTCCTTAAGCGTGGTGGTATTCCCATCGTTTTAATTACAACTTATCATTTTTCTAAAACTCGCACTCCACACTGGGTGATTGTGACTGGGTATGAAGATGGCTTTATTTTTATCCACGACCCAGATCGTGAATCGGATCATGAGACAGTCGTCAGCCGTGTTCACATTCCCATACCTGAAAAGAAATTCAAAAATATTTGTCTTTGGGGCAAACGGAAATCGTCTGCAGTTCTTGTTCTATACAAAAACTAATTCTCTTCTCATATAAGAGGTACATTTGGTTGAGGAGGTGCAACGGGGCAAGAATTGACCGAGGTATCTGGTACGCATGAGCCACTACAGTTCGTTGGATCGCAACTAAAGAAAATATAGCCTGGATTACATACCGATGGGGCGCACTTATTATGGACTTTATATTCATCGGCCAAATAAGAATGAGAGCCATCCAAAACAAAGTTATAGACTTTTTCTTTGGTGATTTTTACATCTAGACTCATGATGACTTCAAGCCCATCTTTTTTCATGAGGACATCACCAACTTGAAGTTTTGTCACTTCAAGCCCAGGTGATTCAAGTTTTGTGGCCTCTGGGGCCAGAGATTTCCAACCATCGACAGCAAGGAATGGATGGTTTGGCGTAAAGAAGTAGGGCCCACCATTGATGCTATAGATTTCTCCCCAGTAGTCCAAAGAGAGCAGTTGCTTAACATTAACAGCTTTGCCACCAGCATCTTTTACTTTTTCACCCAAAAGAACATCTTCAATATTTTTCTTATCACCATTGGCCATGCTAATCTCGGTTCCTGCCACAAAACATCCACCACACCCAACTGGGGTGTCCATCGTTGATCCTGAGCAAGGTGCACCACCACAGGAAGCGGCAGGATTGCTACAGGTTCTGTAGCGATATTTCATCCCCCCTGTACAAGCTGAGTATGGTCCCCACCCAGTCCATCCACCATTAACAGGTGTGCAGGTGCTACAGCTTTGTGTATCTCCAGTGACATTTGGACAGCTCGTCCCTGATCCCTGCTTAGGAGTGGTGACCGTATAGGTTTTTATCCCACCTACGCAGCTACTCCAGCTTCCCACGCAGTTCACGTTCGTTGTGCCACAGGCACTTAAAGTTGCTGAACAATTCCAGTTATTAGTAGAAGTGCAGTACTGTTGGCAACTGGCATCGCCTCTGGCCACATCTCCGGTAGTACATGTGGTTGCAGATCTTGAAACACAAACACCACGGCTGCAAACATCGTATG
>CANFNX010000196.1 GCA_947448495.1 Bacteriovoracaceae bacterium
AGAGTGTACGAAGTCAGATGCGACAAGTGATCCATTCTCTTTCTGGGAAGCACGTCTGAGTCGTGCCATTGATATGATTATTGATGTGAAGTCGCATTCTGCCCCAGTTTGGGCCACAGCAGAGGTGAAATCCCAAATCGACGAGGCGATCACTGGACTAACGGCGTACGCTGCGAGTGCTGAGGCGACATCTTCAAGCTGGACTAACTTTTTTGGTAAGGCCGATCGGCCAGAAGACGTTGCGGGTCTCAAGTCATATGTCTTAAGAGCTGTAAAAAAGCAAATTTGTGACCCAGAGCTTGCTTTGATCATTAATGCAAAAGAATCAGCAGAAGCTCAAAAATTGGCGCAAGAAAATTTAGATCAATTAAGGCAAGAAGTTGCCAGCAAAGTATCTGACTTAGGGGTCTATTCAACTGATGATTTAAACTGTCTTTAAGATAAGCAAATCAGGCCATCTTCGGATGGCCTTTTTTTTGCTCATTTAGTTAAAGCTCTTAACCGCGAGGTGCCCATGAGAGTTTTAAAATGGATGAGTTTCTTACTTTGGATGAGCCAGGCGATGGCCAATGGTAGTGATTGGCAACACGTGAAAGACATTAAAAAAACAAAAAAAGAGCCTCAAAAGATGGAAGAAGACACAGAAAAACGGTTAAAAAAAGAAGAAGAAAAAAGGCGGGAAAACCAAAGACAACTGGAGCGACTCCTTGAACATGAGGCGCGGTATCCTCATAATCTCTAGAAGGTGTATTGTGTACCGGCCATAATATTTCGACCGGCCAGGGGAGCAATATCTTTAAGAGTCGAGCTATGGAGCCTGGCCTCTTGATTGAGAATATTTTTTAAACGGGCAAAGAAATTCCATTTCCCAGAATTCTGAATGAACTCATAGCTCACCCCTGCATTCAGCATTGTAAAAGCATCAGTTCTTGTCTCATTCGGAGCCGTATGAGTTTGTTCAAAATTATACTGGGCCTCTAGATCATAGCTCAATCGATCTTTTAGCATCTCAAGACCCAAACTTAAACGAGGGGGGGCAATCCTAGGGAGATTTGTTCCATCTTTTTTATTTTTAGCTCTCACCCAGTCCGCTTTAACTAAAAGATTAAAAGGAGAATCCCCTAGTTTTTTTTGAGCATCAAGATCAGCTCCATAAAAGAGAGCTCCCACTTGTCTAAATTGAGAAATATTGATTCCAGGCTCAGTCGATGGAGTGTTCGTTAGAAACAATGTTGTGTAGTTTTGAAAATCTTGAGCATAAACACTGAACTTAGACTGAACGACATCAGACTTATAATTCAATCCCAGATCCATGGCCGCAGCTTTTTCATTGTTTAGTCGACTATTCCCCTGCTCAAATGTTCCTGAAGCCACGTGAAAACCATTGGCAAACAACTCTTGAAAATTAGGTAATCGCTCGCTGTAGCTAACATTGATCACGCCCGTATGAGTTTCTGAAAAAGAATGCCGAAGTCCAATGGCAGAATTAAGACCGTTAAACTGTTTAACACTCGCGGCACCGGACTCTTTTTGAATTCTTGAAGTCTCTAATCTTGCCCCAAATGAATAAACTTGATCTCCATGAAAATATTCTTGAAGGGTAAAAACTGACCCCATGCGGTTTCTCGTTGCTGGAAGAAACGCCTCTGATCCACTAGACTTGAAATTAAAAATCTGGGTTGAAAAACCACTGACGCCTTTCAATGCCGATCGTTCATTCAATAATTCCAATCGCGACTCATTGCCTTGGTTCAAAAATCTCGTTCCCGAAACACCCGAATCTAACTCATCATGGCCATAATCGGACTGGGCCATTTTAAATCTAATCGTTTTGAAAGTGTCATGTTGAAATCGATAGTCGCTGTGAAATTCAAATCGATTTTGCTTCATCTTGATATCGACATTCGGCTCAGCGATTGAGCCATAGTAATTATCAAAAAAGTAATAGGACATTCCAACATGACCCTTCTTGAAAATTTTTGAGGCACCAACAGCTGCACTTTTTTGAACACTGCCGCTGTTAGGGAGCTTATTTTTTGAAGTGAACTGTCCTGGTAAATCGACATGGGACGATTTTTGTTTCCCAGGTATTCTCAGGTCATTTGCATTGCGATAGCCCCCATCAAAATGAATCATCCACTGATTTTTACCGTAATCAATTCGTCCGCTGGTGCTCATCGCATTCTGAGAAGAATCTGCTGTGGTTTGAATTTCTTTAAAGGCACCTTCCTCAAAATCAGAATGGATGCGATTGGTATTGATATTGATCACGCCACCCACTGCACTTGTCCCATACAGCATGCTTGTAGGACCACGAACAATTTCGACTGAATCAATCACCATCGTATCCAAGGGAACGGCGTGGTCGACACTTTGTGAAGAAGCATCAAGGACACCTAAACCATTTTGAAGAATTCGAATCCTATCCCCGTCTAGTCCACGAATGACGGGTCGTGAAGCGTTCGGACCATAAGATGAACTTTGAATCCCTGGTTCATTTCGAAGGGTATCGCCAAGACTGATTTCACGTCTTTTCTGGAGTTCTTTGTTTTTTAGCACCTTGACCCTAGGGGCAAAAGGAACGATCGCCTGTGAGTCCCCCTGGTGGGTAATCTGGATGGGAGGTAAAACCTCTTCCTCTTGAGAAAAAGCACAAAGTGTTAATATGAATGACCAAAAAAAGAGCATAATAACCTAAAATAAAAGAATCAATCCAAGCATCTTAGACATTCGACTTTGATTGTAAAGAATCATCACTAAAATAATGATTGAAAAATGCCTATGATCATAGTCAAAAAGATGATCCAACATCCTGAAATAATGACGATTTATGTATCCCTTGTTAACACAATGTCTAATGCCAAAAAAGAATAAATTAGGCACAATGGCAACTCATAAAAAGGCTCCCAAAATGAATGATATTTTCTTGATGATGCTCGCCCCACTTCTGCTCATTCATTTGTTCTATATGGTCGCCGTGATCAATAAAAATTTAAGTGTGATCGATACGGCCTGGGGGCTTGGATTTTTTCTCATTATCCTGACAGGTGCGTATCTCAATAACTTCCACTTAATGACAGAAAATATCACTCTCATCCTCATCGGCATATGGGGACTTCGTTTGGCAATCTTTATTCACCTTCGAAACCACGGGAAAGGTGAAGATTTTCGATATGCTGCCTGGAGAAAAGACTGGGGTAAAAATACTAACCTCATCGCCTACTTTAAAGTTTATTG
>CANFNX010000197.1 GCA_947448495.1 Bacteriovoracaceae bacterium
ATGGTTATGAGCGTCCCCTGGTCTCCTTGTTAAGTTCAGAGCAAAAAGTTCGCCCTCATGAAGTCGTGAGTCTCACTAAAAGATATCTCGCTCCCGAAGAAACTCCCAAAAACAAATCTCGTTTCGCAGATTTGTTTCGTGTGATCTTTCAAGTTAATCCACAGGAATTTATTAAGGAACAGGAAGCTAACAATCCTGAGACCTTTGAGCGTCTCTCACAAGAATTAGTCGATTCACTCCAAACGAATCTTGAAATGTATGAAGATTTTGATTTAGTCATAGATTTTAGACGGGCGACTCTGTCTCCTTCATTATCTGTGACTGGTCGGGCCTTAGGAGAGGGCAGAGTTTCACAGGATCATATCAAGTATGGATATGAAGCTTTAGATTTATCCCGTCAGTTAAATCTTGATCCTCAAGACTCTAGAGAATTGGCCCTCGTTGGTTCGACACCTTTGGCCGCTGAGATCGTCATTTCACTTACCGATTGGTTGAAGGATCCTCGCTCTCGTTTATTTGTGGTGAGTGATGAGGAGTGGCCTTTTGAGAATTTCTACAAAAAGGGTGACTCTCAATCAGTTGAAAAATTAAAAGCAATTACTGAATTTATGGAACAAGAGTTTCAGCTCGAAGTGAATGACTTTCATCAAAAGCTCAGGGAGTGGCAAGGACTTGATGATTTTGTTCAGGCCAAAAAATTGCGTCCAGTTGAACCCATTCCAAGGTTAGTTTTTTTCTCTGCTCATGTGGCGACGGCCGTAGACCAGTTAATTGATAAGCGACGTTTGTTTTTAACGGTTGAAAAACCTGATTTCAAAGAAGGGCTTAGACAGCCAGAAAATAATCATCTTGATCTGAAAACCATCGGTATTGATCGTATTTTGGTGGCCAACGAGCTTGAGAAAGCTCCCCTCATCGTGAAGCTTCAGCATGAGGAGCAGGGGTATTTTGTGATCTCCCCGTATCCAGAGAATGTTGCCGAGGCCTGGAGTAAAAATTTAGATAAATTAAAAGGTATCGAAAATGAAGTCTTTAAGTTGTTTAGTCCTGCTGGTGCTCATTAGTTGCAGTAGTGGCGTTGTCAAAAAAGACATGGAAGATGTTACGGGTTACAGGACCTCTGGAGTTGAGCAGTATTTTTTGGGTCAACTGCCCCAGTGGGATAATGTGTCCGTTCAAGCACAATGCTTTAAGAAGTCCTCTTTTTACTATTTAGATTTTTCAAAATTAAGAGAAGCCTATCAACTAACTTATCCCGAGATGATCGAACTTCAAGCTCAATACAATGAAAGACTTGAAACGTATTTCAGATCAGCAGCTGTTCGATTTGTGAAGCCGGTGGAAGAGGCGAGTTTTTTTTCTAATACCTTGGAGCAAGTTAGAGGTGGAGTGCGCAGTTTAAAACTTCCAGATGTGAATGAAGTTCAAGTTATTTGGTTTGAAGGGCATACCTCAGATGAATTAAAAAAAATCGCTCGTTCTGAAATGTTAAATGATAAGCCCCCCATCCTATTTAGCAGCTGTCACTCGAGGCAAAGTCTGACTCAATGGTTAATGGATGAAAAGCTTGATGACGTAGGCTTTTATCTTATCACCGCTGAATGGTTAAGCCCTTACTCAAGTCAAGCTGTCTTGCGTCCGGGACTGCATCTTGAATTAGCAGAATTATTAAATAAAAAAATTAAAATATCAGTCATTAAGAACCAACAGTCTATAAATTCGGAATTAATTATCCCATAAGGAGTCGCTCATGTTTGGAATGATGAAAAAAGATAAAGTTGATTACAAAGAAGAAGTAAATGGTTTGACGGCCGTTTTCAAAACCACTTTAGGTGATTTTGAAATTGATCTTTTTGTGAAGGAAGCTCCTGAAACGGTTTGGAATTTTGTCAATCTCGCAGAAGGCAGACAGCCTACGGTGAAAGAAGGTCCTTATTACAATGGTCTTATTTTTCATCGTGTGATTCGAGGTTTTATGATCCAAGGGGGATGCCCTGAAGGGTCTGGGCGTGGTGGACCTGGTTACCGCTTTGCTGATGAGTTTGATCGTAATCTTCGCCACTCTTCAGAGGGAATTCTTTCAATGGCCAACGCTGGCCCAGGAACCAATGGGTCTCAATTTTTCATTACACTTGCGGCGACTCCACACCTAGATGGCCGACATACCGTTTTTGGCAAAGTCACTAAAGGTATGGATATTGTGAAGAAAATCGGTGATACCCCAACTGGTGCTATGGATCGTCCTCGCACGGATGTGGTGATTAATTCTCTAGAGATCGTTCGTCGCTAAATTGTGATGGCCCGTGGGAATTTCCATGGGCCATACGCTCAGCTTGCTTTCGCCAATTGATAGGTATCTTGATGAGAGATGATTTTCCCCTCCGATCTTTTGTTAAAATCAAAAACAAGTTTGCGCAACCGGTTCAGAGATTTTTCAGATACTTCTTCCTTCCAAATCAGGAAAATCAATTCAGCTTTTGATAAGGGTGCCTTGGAGTGGTTAAAAATAAATAGCAGCTTTTCATAGGGACTAAGAAAGACATCGATCTTCGATGAATCGATGCTATTTGCAACCGAGTGAGACTCATACAGTTTAAGGCCTACGGAAAAAAGACATTCATCAGCAACAAATTTAAAATGATCCTGGTAAACCTTTCCATTATGCTTTGAGAGCAGTGACCAATAGTGAAGGGCCCTCGGTTGATCACCTCGGGAGAGGGCCTTGATGACTTCAAGTTGATGATGAAGTTCGGGATAATCAACAAATTCGGCTTCATAAACATAAAGGGGTTTTGCCTTGGCGATGTGATCCAATAAGCTCTTCATGTAGAGATAATTTGTTTTGACAATAAAGCCATTTGATTTTTTGTAGTCTTCGAGAATTTGAGAGCATTCGTCATATCTTTTGATCTGAAAAGCCGCTGAAAAACGCATTAGTAGAAATGAAGGTAGAAACATCTCGAGATAGGGGGGATTTTTTTCAATTACAGTTCGAAGAATCTTATTGGCCTTCGTGCGCTGACCAGACTTCATGAGATAGAGCACTTCCGCATGGGTCATCAGGAGTCGGCTAAAATCCCCCCTCGCCTTATATTCATTCATTTGGTCGACGGCTTTTTCCATTTCTTTGATGTCTTTCATATTCCCATAAGTCACAACAAGCGAGGTGAGTGGGTAGACAATAAATTCATCCTCATCTAATTGGGAGTAGAGATCAATTGAGACCTCTAGATGC
>CANFNX010000198.1 GCA_947448495.1 Bacteriovoracaceae bacterium
GTGGAGGAAAAGAACAAGATAAAGAGCAGAGAAGTCCATTTCATAAAAACATTCTAACACGGGAATTCTCTGTCACAAAGCAGGTTTGAAACTGAGGAGCATCATGTTTTTTTGGAAAGGGAGAGAGCAGACTGAATCTATAACAACGAGGAGGATCTATGTCTTACTACGCACTTTGGGTTGATCATCAATATGCTTATGTTTACCAATTTAAATCTGAGGGAGTTTCTGAATCGACTCTCAAAGCTCCCGCTCATCATGATGGCTCCCATCAAGAATTAGAAAAATTTTATCATCAGATTGCTCAGAAAATCGGAGATGCCGAAGAGCTGATGATCATGGGCCCGGGAATCGCCAAGGATGAATTCAAGCATCACTGTGAAAAGCATCACCACAACAAACTGGCCAAAGCGATTGTGGGCGTGCAGCCGATGGTAGCCCATCCGACAGCAGCGATGATGAAAGCTGAGGCCAAAAACTTTTTTAAGCATCACCACTTGTGGACAAAAAATTATTAAATTTTCATCCAGGTCGTCTTTATAGACGACCTTTTCACTTCTCTTTTGACCAAGTTTTCTTTTCATGGAACAACTTAAGGTAACTGCAAACCTTTGAGGTGTTATGTCTATTCTTTTTCAATCTGTTAAAATCGGTGCATTGACTCTTCCTAACCGAATTATTATGGCCCCACTCACTCGCGCCCGTGCCGGCAAAACGAGAATTCCCAATGATCTCATGGCCGAATATTACTCACAACGAGCGAGCGCTGGTCTGATTCTCACTGAGGCCACATCCATTGAGCCCATGGGAGTTGGTTACGCTGATACTCCAGGTATTTGGAGTGAAGAGCAGGTTGAAGGGTGGAAGAAAATCACAACGGCCGTTCATGCCAAGAAGGGTCTTATTTTCATGCAACTTTGGCACGTGGGACGCATTTCTGATCCTATGTTTTTAAATGGAGAGTTGCCAGTGGCGCCTAGTGCGATTGCCCCAAGTGGTCATGTGAGTTTAGTGCGACCAGAAAAAAATTATGTGACTCCACGAGCTCTTGAGACGAGTGAGATTCCTGTGATTGTGGAAAATTATCGAAAGGCCGCCGAGAACGCTAAGCGAGCTGGGTTTGATGGAGTTGAGATCCACAGTGCCAATGGTTATCTCTTGGATCAATTCCTTCACGATAGCACCAACAAAAGAGCTGATCAGTATGGTGGGCCGATTGAAAATCGAGCGCGTTTTTTAATGGAAGTGACGGATGCTGTGATTTCAGTGTGGGGAGCGGATCGAGTAGGAGTGCACTTGTCTCCACGTGGGGATTCGCATGATCTTTCTGATTCAAATCCTGAGGCGCTTTATCTTCATGTCGCAAAAGAATTGGGTAAGCGAAAAATTGCCTTCATCTTTACTCGCGAGTATCAAGCAGGCGATAGCCTCTCGGCTAAAATGAAGCAGGCCTTTGGTGGTGTCCTCATTGCCAATGAAAAATACACCAAAGAATCAGCTGAGAAGGCAATTAATGGGAAAGAAGCGGATGCCGTTTCATTTGGAATTCCGTTTATTTCAAATCCTGATTTGCCTTTGCGATTTTTAGAGAATGCCCCTTTAAATCAAACGAATTTTCAAACTCTTTACGCTCAGGGATCTGAAGGCTATACAGATTATCCATCTCTCCATAAATGAAGCGAAGATATTTTATAGGAAGTGTCGTCGCGGCCAGCGTAGCCGCGACCATAGGAAAAAGCTTTATGAGCGAATCTTTGACTGAAAAAACTCCTCGGATGCCAGTGTTCTTTTTTGGCCATGGCTCACCAATGAATGCTGTTGAGTCAAATCCCTTCACCCATTTCCTTAAGGAGGCGATGAAGGATGTTCCCACACCAAAAGCGATCCTGGTGGTGTCGGCGCATTGGATGAGTGATGGAGTGAAGGTGCTGCGACTTGAGCATCCTAAAACGATTCATGACTTTGGAGGTTTTCCTCAAGAGCTTTATCAGATTCTTTATCCCGCCCCAGGAAATCTGGCGATGTCTGATCGCGCTATCAAGCTACTTGCAAAGTATCACGCTGAGGCCGACACCAGCTGGGGTCTGGATCATGGGACATGGACACTTTTGAAATATTTGTATCCGAAAGCGGATGTGCCGGTTTTTCAACTCAGCATGAGCACCAAGTTTAAACTTAAAGAGCATTTGGAAGTGGCGCACGAGCTTCAAGCTCTTCGAGATGAAGGTGTCTTGATCATTGGTTCAGGAAATATCACTCATAATTTGCGCTTGTTAAATTTTGAAGAAAATCCTCGTCCCTTTGTTTGGGCCGCTGAATTTGATGAGCTTATTAAACAGGCACTTTTAAAAAGAGATGTGCCGACTTTACTAGCACAACATCCAGAACAGCATCGCTTGTGGCAAATGGCGCATCCGACTCTTGAGCACTATATTCCGCTCTTGTACTGTTTGGGTGCCTCACAGGAGAGTGACAAGGTTCAATTTCCTTATGAAGACTTTCAACTTGGATCTTTATCCATGCGGTCT
The DNA here is from genome assembly GCA_947448495.1 of Bacteriovoracaceae bacterium. Classification (GTDB taxonomy): domain Bacteria; phylum Bdellovibrionota; class Bacteriovoracia; order Bacteriovoracales; family Bacteriovoracaceae; genus Peredibacter. Next base: position 2,529 of record CANFNX010000198.1, read on the forward strand.
GTGAAATTTGGTTAAGTCGCTTTTTTATGGGGTCAGATAGGGGAGACAGACGACACTCATGCAAAAAATCGCCAGAATGCCGAAGCAGATGTTGGTAAGGTCAATGAACATATCTTTCGTCATAACTCACCTCATATAAATCTTAGCAGTTGCCCCTATAAGCTTTCTAGGAGGAAAAATTCTCTCTATTAACCAATTGAAATAGTGGGATGAAATTTTTTTGTAAGATTTCATCACCTTGGGGCTATAATATGAAGATGGAAAAAGAAAAAATTGATGTGAATTCGACCAAATCCTCTCTCCCAGGCGTGGCAGGCTTCATTGAGGGAACCTTAAGAAAATTTAGAAATATAGGTTTCATCGTGGCCCTCGCACCGATTGCCATCCTCTATGTGATTGCCATGGGAATCTCGCTGAGTCCAGGTGTGCTTTTGTATAAATACGTGGCCGCTGCCACTGAGGCTTCTCATCCGGTTCTTCATGCTGTGGCCCTTGGATTGTCTTTGGCCGCAGGTTTTTTTATGTACGGCCTTACAGTGATTTTTGTGGTTCCAGCGATCAATAAGCTTCTTCCCTTAAAAGTTAAACCTCACAGAACTTCATGGTTTTCGATCTCAGTTCTGCCTTGGTATTACCACAATGCTCTGACCTATCTTGTTCGTTACACTTTTCTTGAATTCATCACTCCCAC
>CANFNX010000199.1 GCA_947448495.1 Bacteriovoracaceae bacterium
GCTGATCAAATTCCTCAAAGGTGGCTGGATCAGGATCCGGGTTTCCCTATTTTACTAAGACATTATTCCTCAGAGATGAACCTTCCTTCATGGTGCATTCCACCAGCGTTAGATCTTTATAATCTAAAAAATGGACAACTCGCCTTTCGCCTTCAGCGACCTCAATTACAAGCAGCAGCTAAACTGACTCTCATTTTAGTCGGTGATAAACAAGAATCTTGGGGGAATATTATCAAGCGCTATCATTGTGATGGGCCAGTTATCTGGATGAGCAGTCAACAAAATCAAATCAACCTAGATTGGCCGAATGAATTAAAAAGAACCCATCACGATTTGCTCTTTAGTGAAAAGGAGCTTTTACCTGATCGAATCATTGATCTCTCCTTTGGTGAGAAAGATACTTATACCTACTTGCATATCAGATGCCTTCTAAATGGGGCATCTTTGGACTACGACGCCCCCGAGATGACTGGGAAATGTCTTAAAAATCGAACTGTTACCTTTGGCCAATGGGAAATCATTTGCGTCCCTTAATCCTGAGAGTTAGAATGAGTTTATGAAAGCCAAAGAAAAAGATGACAAGAAGAAAAGCTACTCTTATCAAGCGCCTGAAAAGGTGTCTTATGAAAGTTATCTCAAGGAACAAGTCCCGGCCTACTCCAATCTGCGTCCTGAAGATTTAGAAAAGCTCGTGCAAGTTTATGCTCAAACTTCTTACTATGTGAATGGTAATTGGGAAACATGAAGAGTGTCGTTTCGCTCAAAAAAACAGTGTACCTAAAAAAAGTTTCAGAAAATCAAACCTTCGCAGTCGATCTCTCTAATGATGAAGAAAGTGTTTATAAATTCTCAGGTCCCTCTCACCATTTCATTCATTTGGTTAAAGAAGAATTGAATTCCGATCAAATTTTTGAAAAATTAAATGAGATTTATGGGGATATGAATAGAGAAACATTTTCTCAAGATTTTGATGATTTTATTAAAAAATGTAAAGAATTCCATCTACTCAACAACTAAAATCAGATTCAAGTTCTTGTAAAACTTCTGCTAGTTTTTTTAATCGATGTCGATGTCCAGACGGAGTGGACTCCATGGCATTTTGAGAAATTCTCTTTCTTTCAGTTGGTTCTAAATTTAGAATCGCCTCCACTTCTTCTTCCCAGCTTTCATCGTTCAGATCCAGTAAAAAACCATTCTCTCCATGCTGAATTTGTTCCTCGTGCCCAGATTTTGATCGATGGGCAACACAAATCTTCCCCATGGATAGGGCTTCTTGCAAGGAAAGACCCCAAGGCTCATAAATGGAGGGAAAAAGCATGACCTTTGCCTGCTGAATTTCACGAATTAATATGTGTGCCTCAGTCGTCCATGGCTGAATTTTAAAGTTTAATCTCTCCCAGTTCGACCATGCTTCTTGAGGGATGATTCGAGGGTCAAAACCTCTGAAAGTGATCATTCGATCAGTCTTTTTCCGTTTAAACAGAAAATGAAGCCCTTTTTGTGGGTGAAATCTACCGGAGTAATAAAGATCAAGCGTAGGGGAAACATTCGACACTGAAGCTTCCAGTCCAGTGGAAACCGGTACCACATACATCGATTTGTCTTGAGTGAACTCAGCGTAGTATTCCTCATAATGGCGAAGTGTTGAGTGAGAATTCGCCAGGAAGACTGAACAGCGTCCCATAAAACGACCTTCTCTTTTGTAAGAAAAGAGTTCTGCTGTATTAAGCTGATGGCAGATAGCATTAAGTGAATATTGATCCATCAGATAAATATCAGGGTAGGAATGAAAAGCTTCATAAAAAGGGCGATCCAAATAATGGGCATCATAACAAAAGGGAACGTCAAAATCCTCCCAATATCTCAGAGTAAATGTATCACCAATCACTAAATCAATTTTTGTTCCCTGAAAATGCTCTCTTATAAGATTCTTATAATGCTCTGTCCCCTCTTTTGAGACCATCTTAGTATCTGCATCGTCCCAGGGTATCCAAATAAATTTTTGAGGATCAAAATCTGGCCATGGCCGGTTTGAAAAGATAACCACCCGTAGGGGGAAAGACTCCGGAAGATAATCAAAAATGTCTTTCATGGATTCGGTGACCCTCAACATACCTCCATGATTAGCAAAGACATTATAGATTATCATAATTTTAAGTCTGCCATTGCTTGACTTAAATGGGTGTAGTCTAGAAAAGAGTCTTCCCAAGTCTTGGTACGTGGTAAATGAAATCGAAAAAGCTTCTTAATCGTATTCACACATTTTTCGTGGGGATCTTCTGTCACGGAGAAATGCAATATCCAACCTTGCAAAATAGCATCATAAAAGCAACCCCGCAGTGGGAATTGATTCAATTGACAGGCCGGCTCCTGAAAAGATTTTAAAGCTGACTTTGAAAGGGAAAGAAGATGAGTTTCGTGATTAGAAATATATTTCTCAGCAAGGTGGATCCAAAAATCAGCATCACTGAGATTATATTTTTCTATCAGCATGTTAAAAATCCCTTGTGTCTCAAAAGGAATAGAAAAAAGTCCTTCAAAAAAAAGACCATGCGCCATGGCCGCATATTTTAATTGATGAATCCAACTGCTATAAAATAAGAAATCATTCCCTCTTTTTTGAATCTCTGCAAATGTTTGACCGAGCTCATATTTTTTTTCCAGTTGAGGATCGGGAACAAAAAGTTGAAAAAAATGTGGATATGGTTCATCAGAAAGAGAAAAATCTAAAGATTCTGAATCAATCCAGCGTCCGTCTATTAACAGGTTATCCAAACTCGGTGATCGGTGTAGAACTCCCACACTAAAAGCATGAATATAGTTCTCAAGAATCTGGGTGAGCATAATCACCGGGTCTTGGGTTTGATAGAAATGAAACAAGTGATCTTTTAATTGTTTTTTTTCTTCAGGCCTAAGTGAACTAGGCCAGCAGTGTGCCAAACGATAAGAATCGGCTGCCCTGATTAATAAAACATTTGGCAGGCCATCCGTTTGGAATTCTTCAAAAAGAAATAGACCATGACATTCAAGTTCTTTCAATTTCGTTCGTTGATTAATAATCAATCCGCAAGCGAGTGCCTTAAAGGCGTCAAAGGCATTAAGAACTCCACAAGAGTGAGCAAATTCAAAATCGGAAACAACACTATTTCGACC
>CANFNX010000200.1 GCA_947448495.1 Bacteriovoracaceae bacterium
GAGGGTTAGATTCTAGTGACCTTCGATCTTTTTCAGAAAAATTGGACATAAAGACACTCCTTAAAATAAGACTACCCCAAAAATGGGGTAGTCTCGTTTAATTTTGTGTCCGAAATTAGGGGCTCAGATCAGTAAGGCCCTTTTTTTTTGGTTTAAAACTTAATCTTCTTTTTTAGATCCAATGCCTTTGTCTTGACCTCTTCAATAGTACAGTCCTCTTTACCGTTTACGACAGGACATCCCTTTTTCTTAAGTTCTTCCAATTGTTTTTTATCAAATTGTGGAAGTGCGAAAGCCGAAGTCATCGTAAAAATCATGACCAATAAAATTTTCATTTAAGCTCCTTGTGGCAAACTTAGTATGCCATTATTTTCTAAAACTTTTGTAAAGGGTTCATTCTTAATCAAAAGAAAACCGTCTAGATCCACATACTCCACCATCCCACCAAACTGCATGCCATATTCAATACCAATCGTTGTTTCAATCATACACCCCATCATGGCCGTCATGTGATGGAGCTTGGCCTCCAGAATGAAATCTCTAGCTTTAATCAGAGATCCGGTCTTCATGAGTTTAATATTCACGGCATGAAACTGGGAGGCAAGTTCAGAAAAATCTCCGACATCCTCAATGGATTCATCGGCCAGGATTTTATAAGGAGTTTGCTTTTTTAATTCCTTGTATTCAAGTTGCATGGATGAGGGAAAGGGTTGCTCAATAAGCTCAATATTCATTCCCTTCAGAGTTTGCTGAAAGCGCAAAAAAGTCTCAAGATCTTTCCAACCTTCGTTAGCATCTACGCGAAGTTTTACATCTGTATGTTTTTTTATCTCTGTGAGCATATCCTCTGCCGTCTCAGCATTCACCTTGATTTTCAGAGACGTAAAGCGCTTCAAAGGAGCAAGATAATCAGCAATTTCATTTATAGGTATAATGGGCATAGAAAATGAAGTTTCAACAGCAACAGGGGCCGGAAGCTGTAAAAACTCATGGAGTTTTTTTTGAGATTGAGCGGCAAAGTAGCGGATAAATGCTGACTCTATCCCGAAACGCAGTGAATGGAAGAGAGGATGTTGATCCAATTCAAAAGTCAAAGATGATATGTCTCTCAGGCTTAAGAGATCAACGCTTTCTAGCCACCCCTCAAACTGAGTTTGAATATTTTCTGGGGTTTCACCATACCGAATATTAGGGGCGATCTCAGAGTAAAACTCACCGATCGACGTTTCAAGATGAACAATAAAATTTTCTTTAAACGTGGTTTGATTTCGAGACAACTTCCAATTCACCTTAAGATCAAGATGAAGTTTTTCAAGCCAAAGTTTCACAGCTCACCCACTTCATGAAAAAGCTCGGAGCGATCAAAGTCAGCAGGAGAAACTCCCCACTCGTGATCAGGAATATCTCCCTTGAAAAATGTCATCCATCCCTCGCGATTTTGGTCAAAATGCATTCGCTTGAGAGGAATCTCAACACCAGCAAAGGCCTGGAACATTTTTGCCACGAGTTCAGAACAGTAATATTTCTCGACTCCCTGTTCATCGAAGTTATTCCAGCGAAAGTTATGATCGTAAGCAGCCCCTTCAAAATCATTTTGAAACAATTGTAAAAATTCAGCAGAAGAGTTTTGAATTTTTTCAACCAGGTCTTCTCGCTGAAAACGAAGCACTTTGATTTTTTGGCCAACTTCCGTTTTCTTGTCATAATCCGTGAAGCTCAAGCTGCGAACATTACCAAAGGCTTCTGCCACGATCACTTGAGGTTGAACGGCAATAACTACACCGACGTGAGAAAAGATAGTGTCTTCTTCTTCTTCAATCAGTGTGCAGGCCCAGCATTTGAGGGGCTGCAACAGCACATCCCCAACCTTGAGCTCCAAGGCGTGGTCGGCCGCAAAAAGAGGTAAACTTAAACAAACTAAGAGTGCGAAATATTTGATCATAATTGCCAACTTTATAGGTCATCATTCTAGCCTCAGCGAACACTGATCGAAAACTTCAATTTTCCCCCTAACCAGCTGATATCATATCAATTATTTAGCCTCCGTTTTAGGCCCCCTAACCGGCAAAGACTCACCTCTAAGGAATAGGGCCGTTCACTCTTATAATAATGAGATTGTTAAAACTCCTATGAGGGTCCTATGAAGAATGTGATGAAGTTTCTTTCGCTTGTCATTTGTTTTGAACTTTTGATGAGCCCAATTCAAGTCAGCCTGTTCAGTAGCGAAGCCGTTTGGGCGGAGGAGAAAACATGTCCAAAAGGTCAGTCATATAACAGCTCACTGAATCGGTGTTTAACAAGTGGTGAAGTCACCTCAGTCAACAATGCGGTTCAGGCCTGTCGATCCATTACCGATGCAGCCAAAAAAGAAGAATGTTATGAAACTAATGGTACTGCGGCTTTAAACGCTCAAAACCCAGACACTCACAGTACAGCTTTCATGCACAGTGATGGGGGAATGAATTTTGGTGGCGGAGCAACTTCTGCTGCGACCATTGCCATCCCTTTACTATTTTTATCTAAAGCACTTTTCGATAAGAAAAAAAGAGGCGCTCCCTGCAAACCTGCTTCTCTGATGTTGCTTTATGCAGGCGGAGCAGCAGTTCTCGTCGGAGAAGTCGTTTCACTCATCCAACACAAAAGAAATATAAAAAAAATGGATGACGAGAGAAAGAATCTGAAAGTCACCGAAGATTCTCGGAATGCAGATGATAACCGGGCTATCGCTACCGAGGCACAGTCCAAGGCATTTGAGTTGCTTGCACATAATGAACTTTCAATTGCCCAAGTCGCAAAGACTAAAAAAACCGCCTATGGAATTGCTACAGCTTCATTTGCCGCAGGGGTGATCATGGGTGCCATTGAAGCTCATCAGCTGAAGTTGGCCTATGCCCAATTATCAAATCCTGAAACTGCACCGGCTGGACAAGCGACAATTAAAAGGTTGACCTGCGGTCAAGATCCTCAAGGGAACGCTCCTGAGAATAAAGCAGGTGGAGCAACTGCTGGAGCAACTGCTGGAGCAACTGCTGGAGCAACTGCTGGAGCAACTGCTGGAGCAACTGCTGGAGCAACTGCTGGAGC
>CANFNX010000201.1 GCA_947448495.1 Bacteriovoracaceae bacterium
CTTTCATATTGATGTTTTTATAATCACCAGTAGAGCAAGTTTTGTCGGTAAGATTGACTGCCTCAATCTCATAGGCCATGCCAAGCTCCGCCATCACGATATGGGGAGCAAGTGAGCAAGCGCCTGGACTGTAATACAATTTCATAAGAACTCCTTGAAAAATGATAAGTCAGCATTTTGCCCCACTCCTCATCTTAGTCCAGAGGCGGTGCATTTTTCCGGACGACTTAAGTCCGGCATTGTAATCTTTGCAAAATCTTCATTCTAGTTCTTGCTCTAAATTCAAGTAAACTAAATAAGTTAAAGGAATGAGATTATGAAAAACCATGTGTGGATTGCTGAGCTTGCGACGGATTGTAAAAATTATGCCGACTCCTTAGGTTTTTACTTTTCCAAGGCGATTTCTAAAGTTGACCTTCCCTTTGTCTCAAGCGAGCAAATGCGTCGCTCTTGGGTCGTCCTAGCCCGAGACATGGTTCATTTTGGATTTGATGAAGACGATGCTCTTCCACCGGATATTAATGCCACGATCGAGGCCCTTCAGTTTTTAGGAATCAATAAGCTTCAAGAAGATTTAGTAGATGAAGAAAAACTGGCGATCGCCTTAGGTGATACACTTCAAAAAGTTTTAGAAACGATTGGGGAGCATCCAGATATTTTCGAAATCCTCGATCAGGCCGATCTTCTTGAAGATATGGTTGGAACGATAGCTAAAAGATATGTTCCTATCTTTCGCCTCTTTCCGGCCTTTTCAAATCAAGCCCTTTCTATCGTTCCTTTTTTAAAAGAGCCTCTGTTCACCGCCCTTTATGAATTGCCAGAAGTTGAGCACCAGCGACTCACCCAGTTGACTCACAAATTGATGCATAGTTTTTATGATAATCAAGTTCGACCTAATCTGGTTGAAACACTCAAAGATAATTTGAAAGGAAGAAATCTCCTTCTCCCTCTGATTGATGAAGCGGTTAAACATCTTCCTGCAGATCGCTGTATGACGTCTCTTATCGGCATTCTTTGTACCCCAAGAGATGAGCTGACTCAGGGGCGGATTATTTCTATCGTCCTCCAAGAACTAGGTGGAATGTATGTGAAACTGGCGCAGGTGCTGGCCGAACTCGCCCCTCCATCGTTGGCCAAAGAATTGCGCCACCAACAGGACAAACTAGGTGGGATTTTTGGGAGTCAGGAGAAATCCTGGAAATATGTTCTCGAAATTCTCAATCGTCCTTCTTGGAGTGAATTAAAAACTTATCTTCAAATTCCGGAAGGCATTCAAAACGCATTTGCCGGGGCCTCAGTAGGTGCGATCTATGAATTTCATCTGACTGAGCTCGGAAAAAAACAACTTCAACTTCAAGAAACGGTTCTGCTCAAAGTGCAGCGACCTGGTCTGACTTTATTATTTGAAGAGCAAAAACAAACCTTGCTAGCAATCTTAGAGTCCTTAGATAAATCCTTGGATGGTAGCGAGCTCTCTATTGATGAACAATTAGAGGTTCGTGGCCTGATCACGGCCTTGAAACGAACGATTATCAACTATGCCGTTCAAAGTATTGGTGAGCTCGATTTTAGAGTAGAAAAAAAGAATGCTGATAATGTTCGCGAGGCACTTAAAGGCTCATTTAATCTTCAGGTTCCGCAATACTTTCATGTTGAGCAGGATGTTGTCCTAATGGATCGCATCCGGGGGGAGAAAATCACCTCCGTTGTGAATTCTCGCTATCTTGAGCGCATCAGTATTTCGGATGTGGTAAGTGAAGCTTATCTCCATATGATGTTTCAAAAAGGCATCATTTGGGCCGATCCCCATGCAGGTAATATCCTCTATGATGCTGATCATTTGCAGGTAAAGTTGATTGATCTTAATCCTTGCTTTCAATGGGATCAAACGACTGTCCGAGAATTTATCGCCTTCCTTTATCGCCTTATTTTGAGTGATCAAAAAGGTATTTTCGAAGGGCTCTCTAAGCTCGTGGAAAATCCCGAGGAGCTAGAATCCGAACGCGCTCAAAAAATGATCAAAGAATTCATTACCAATGGAAATCAGGGTGAATTCATTCGTTACTTAAGTGAGTTTGTGCGCCTTTTGAGTGAAGCGAACATCAACCTGAGAATTGAAGTCCAGGCAGCCCTGCGAGGAATTTCTCAGGTGTATCTGACCGCGACGGCGATCTCATCGAGAAATAATTTTGGCCAGATTTTGCAAAAGCAATTTGGCTGGAAAACTCTTATCAAACTCGTTCTCGCGATTGGACCCTTTAAAGTCATTCGCTCGCTACTGCCCATCGCCTTCAGCGTGATCAAGAACTCACCAGAGCAAGAAGTTGGCCCAACCTTAGATGAAAGGGATATTTCAGCCATTGAAGAAGCACTCCAAGTTCTCAATAATGAGAACGTTTGTAATATTGAATTTGTCAGAACATCCCCTGAAGAAAACACCAAATTGATTCTCGCAACTGATGGCTCAAGTCTGATAAAATCCACCAATCTTCGTTTAGAAATTCAAACTGAAACCAAACCGGCTTCCGTTAAATATATCGTCGAGGCGCCTTCAAAAGAGTGGCTGAAAGAACGCCAAGAGTACGTCAAACTCCAAGGTATCGGCTTTACCCTTTGTCTGGTGGAGTGCTTAGAGCAACTTCGTCGACACTCACTGGAAGATTATTGGTATGTCATCGAGTCATGGAACCTGACACCGGCGCAACGAACCTTGAAAGGAAGCATTCTGGTGGGCGAAGTCAAACTAGCTGCCAGAGAGCTCTTCACCCGTCGCTACACCAACATTTGGACTTCAGAATTTATGACGGTTTCCATGTGGGGTCGCTTTTTATGGAAGTTTCTCATTCGCTTTGAGGAGCGATTTGAGCGCCGGGAGTATGGTTATTTCTTTATTTTAAGTAAAAAATTGGGATCGGCCAAAGTTGGTGAGTATACTTTTGGCTCTCTTCAGCGGGTGAAAATCATCGCCTATCGCCTGATCATTAGTGGTCTTAAAACTCTGATTAAGCGCAATCGCTTTGAGATGAATCTCCTTCCCCTAACAAC
>CANFNX010000202.1 GCA_947448495.1 Bacteriovoracaceae bacterium
AAGAGGCCAAGCTGTACCGTGACCGATTCCTAGTCTTGCCATCAATCCCATTCCACCCACTAAGCTCATCAATGTCGCAATCCCAGTCAGCACTTTAATATGCTTATGCTGAGATCCATAAAAACTAATGGATAGACCTGTCAGAAGTATGACAACAGATAGTAAATGGATAATTTTGTAATTTTCGTAAGTAATCATAATTTAGAGTTCCTTTAGGACAGCTTTTAATAATTTCCAAAAATGTTCAACACTTGGGATATGGACCCGCTCCTGAGGAGAATGGGCTCCCGTAATAGTCGGGCCAAAAGAAACGGCATCGATAGGGCCAATTTTATCTCTCAAAATGCCACACTCAAGTCCTGCGTGAATTGCTGTAATCTTGGCCTCTTTGTGGTAAAGGTCTTGATATTTTTTGGCCACAAGATCGAGCAATTTATTCTCACGAACTGGCTTCCAGCTTGGATATTCTCCATTTTTAGTAAAATCCATTCCAAACCCATGGGCCAGAGAGGTGACTTGATTCTCTAGTCCGACACACTCCCCACGATCAAAAAAACGCAGAGAACTTTGTAAATAAAACTGCCCTCTCACTAGAAGAGAAATCGCGAGGTTGTTACTTAATGAAACAAGACTTTTTTTCCCGGCCAGATCATAAGCATGGGCCCCATGAGGGAATGCCATGAGAAATTGAGTCGCCAGTTGCTTGTCTTTATGAGCAAAGACTTCAGCATATATGGACTCCTGAATTTCGATACTTCCAAAAAACTGACGATCATTTTCTGGCATAAAAGATTTCCAGCGAGCAGTCACCTGCTTGAGAGCATCTTCCGCAATCTTTGAATCCTTGATATTCACCAATGCGAAAGCATCCCGCGGAATAATATTATGCGCCTTACCACCACGCCATTCATTCAATTCATAAGCATCCTGTGGCATGGAATTGAGCCAATCCATTAAAAACTTAATGGCATTGCCTCTTTGCTCATGAATATCCACACCCGAGTGGCCTCCAACAAATCCACCAACAATAAGCTTAGCACCTGTCGATTTAATTTGGGCCGGCACCATCGAAAGGGTCTTTTTAAATTCATAATCAATTCCACCAGCGCAACCAATATAAAGACTGCCCCATTCTTCGGTATCAAGGTTGAGCATTTTCTTACCCTTGAGGAAACTGGCATCGACTCCCCAGGCGCCTTTCAAACCAGTTTCTTCATCGATAGTGAAAAGAAGTTCTAGCGGTGGATGAGCAATTGATTCATCATGCATAAGCGCTAAAGCAGCCGCACATCCTATTCCATTATCTGCTCCTAAAGTCGTACGATCGGCCGTTATCCAATCCCCATCTTTAAGCGTGACAATAGGGTCAGTTTTAAAATTTATTTTTCGATCAGGAGTCGCATCCGTCACCATGTCCATGTGGTTTTGAATGATGACGGTCTCGTGATTCTCGTATCCCGCTGAGGCAGGCACATACACAATCACATTCCCAACCTCATCCGTATGGGTTTTAAGACCAAGCTGGTTCGCTTCCTTTAAAATGAACTCACGAAACTTTTCTTCGCTTCTGGAAGGTCTAGGGATTTGATTAATGACATGAAAGTATTGCCAAAGTTTTTGGGGTTCTGTGGGAAAATGGGATGGGAAAGTCATTTTAAACCTCACGGCCAACATATTAATTTTCATGCTTTTTATACCGATTGATGAGGATTGTCATCAGCAGTTATTGACAGTCTGCCCAAAGAATTTCTATAAAGAAAAGATACTGCTTTACCTGAAATGGAGGTTTCCGTGAAACTTAAAGTATTTTTGACTGCACTTCTAATGACTTTATCTGTTTCATCATTTGCCCAATTCTTCCCTGCCAAAGCACTAGTGACTGTTCTTCCAGGACAAGTGGCGGCGCAAGTCGTGAATCCTTACTACCAACCTATTATTTGTAACGGACAGGTTTTTGGTCAAACAGCTTATGGGCCGGTTTTTAATGCATTTTTTTTAGAACAATTTTTGCCAGCAGGAGGCTATCGATTTGCTGTTGTGAACGCTCTTCCTGGAAATCCATTTGTGGGTGGATGGGCGAACATTCATTGTCGTTTTGCTGGATACTAATTTTAAATATCATCTCTACATTCACGAATTTTAAACCAAAAAAAACGGGCCCCTTCATGTGGAGGGGCTTCAAAAGCAGCTTCCAAAGTCTTTAAACCCTTTAGAGTAAAATTCTTTTTCAGATGCCAGCATTCTCCAGCAAGATACCAAAAATTCTCTTCTGACTTTAAAAACATCTCAATAAGTTTAACCTCTAATGAAAGCCTCTTTTCGAGAGGGAGATTTTTCATGAACTCGCCAAAAACATCTCCCTCTTCAATTTCAAGCCACCACAATATCCACTCGTCCGTTAAGCGGGACAAGTTTTGAAATTGAACATCGTACAACGCATACTTATTAATACTTCCTGCTTTTATCAGAGGCTTAACTAATTTTTTTACAGATTCAACTGATGGTTCATAGATCTGAGCAAATTTGAATGCGAAAACAGGATCAACCTGACTCCTGCTGAGATTGAGCATCAATCGCTCAAGTCCCAATTCTTTTAAGCGCTGAACCTTGATTGGAAGCATTTCCTCTTTCCACCCTTTCCGCTGCTGATGCTGGAGAAGATAGAGCGTAAAATCGAATAGCTTTTGATTATCCGGATCTGTCGACTCATAACCAAAGGCCTTTTCAATCATGTCTTTTTCAACAGTTTTAAATCCATGCCCATCATTGTCTCCAATAAAATGGGCATCTACAAAATTCAAACAATCCTGCATTTCTGTATGAAAAAAATCACGACACCAACTCGTTGAAAGGAATCCTGGATAATAAAGTGGGTAGGCCATGAGCAAAATTTGATCCGAATGTATTTGGTCCTTTTTCCATTCGATGAGCTTCTCAAGTAAAGCCTTAAAGTTTGGAAGTGAGAACACATTCAATGTGGATGTGAAACGAAATTCCGATTTGGGGAAAGCCTCTCTCAGTGTTTTAAAA